>JBBRJW010000023.1:0-11009 GCA_038218705.1 Chthonomonadales bacterium
GCATGTGAGCGGCGGCCCCTACGACATCTCGAAGATAACGGCCGCCGATCCAGGCGCCATGGAGCACGCGACGATGCCGCCCTGGGGCGCGCTCGGCGCTCCCCACCACTGGGGCGAGTCGGAGTTTGGGTACTACCTCGCCACCGACAAGTGGGTGATCCGCAAGCATGCCCAGATGCTCACAGACGCGGGCGTCGACGCGATCGTATTTGACGTCACAAACCAGTTCACATACAAGAAGGAGTACATGACGCTCCTCAAGACACTGGCGGATATCAAAGCGCATGGAGGCCGGGTGCCGACGGTCGGGTTCCTCTGCCCCTTCTGGGACCCGGCAAAGGTAGTCCATGAGCTCTGGCGTGATCTCTACGGCCCCGGTCTCTATTCGGACCTCTGGTTCCGCTGGGAGGGCAAGCCCCTCATTCTCGCCGACCCCGATCGGCTCGGAATGGGCCAGGGAACTGCGGCGCAGAACAGTGCAGCAGTAATTGCACCGGGCCACACCCTGGGCCAGACGTTCACCACTAACGCTCCCTTTCTCACTGCCGCGGGCCGGTTTCCGACCTACGAGCATAAGGGCTCGGCCGTTACGCTGACCCTCCGGCGCGAAGGCCCGCAGGGCGAGAAGCTCGTCAGCCGCCGGTTCGTCAACATCACCGACAACGACTGGCTCCGCATCAGTCTCCCGAAGCCTGCGCCGGCGGGCCGCTACTACCTCGAGGCATCCGAACCGCTGGGCACGGTCGGCTGGTGGAGCCACACCGACCAGAGCTACTCCGGCGGCCCGGCGTTTGCAGACGGAGCGGTGGCCCCGGGCGGACGAACGATCGACTTTTCCACGGAGTCGGACGACAACACGCGTATCCGGAGCTTCTTCACGTTCCGAAAGCCGCAGGCGGACTACTTCCAGGGCCCCACTGGCCCCAATCAGTGGAGCTGGCTCGAGGTTGCGCCGCAGCACGTCTTCAAGAACGATCGGGGCGAGAAGGAGCAGATGTCGGTAGGAGTAGCGCAGAACGCGGTAGCGCGCCGCCTCGGCTCCATGAGCGAGCCCGGCGCGCACGGCCGCACGTGGCACGCCGGCGCGCGGGACACCAGCCCGGGCGCAGTGGACCGCGGCCTGAACTTCGCCGAGCAGTGGGAGAATGCGCTGAAGCAGGATCCCAGAACCCTCTTCCTCTCCAACTGGAACGAGTGGTTCGCAGGCCGGTTCGACGAGTTCGCCGGTACGAAGCTGCCCGTAATGTTTGTGGACGAGTTCAACCAGGAGTTCAGTCGCGACATAGAGCCGATGAAGGGGGGACACGGCGACGATTACTACTACCAGATGGCATCGTACATCCGGCGGTACAAGGGCGCACGCACGCCGCAAGCTGCAAGTCCCGCCAAGTCGATCCACCCGACAACCGACTTCACTCAGTGGGCAAGCGTCGCTCCGGAGTATCGGGACGATATTGGCGACGCGACGCATCGTGATCATGCCGGATGGAACAACGTACAGCAGTATCGAAACGACACGGGCCGCAACGACATCGTGGCGGCGAAGGTGGCGCGGGATTCCGAGAACGTCACTTTCTATGTCCGAACCGATAAGCCGATGACGCCCTGGAGTGATCCCTGGTGGATGCTGCTCTTTCTGAAGGTGAAGGGGAGCTCGCCCAACTGGGAGGGGTACGACTTTGTGATAAATCGCACCTCCGGCGACCCGAACGCCAGCGTTCTGGAGGCATCCCTCGGTGGGTGGAAGTGGCGCAAGGTCGGGATGGTCGCCCGCCAGGCCGCCGGCAGCGAAATGCAGATCACCATCCCCCGCGCTCTTCTGGGCTTGCCCCGCGGTGATGGGCCGCTCCGCCTGGAGTTCAAATGGGCGGATAACTTCCGGTCGGAAGGGGATCCGATGGCGTTTACACTGAACGGCGACGCCGCTCCCAACGAGCGGTACAAATATCTCTACACCACGGGGCACTGACGTGCTGTCAGGGCAGAGGCAGAACGGGGCCGCTCCCAGTGATGAGAGCGGCCCCGCCGTATTCCACCCGCCTGTCTACGCGAATCTCTGCAAGCATCGCGGACACCCGGCGAAGAGAGGCCCTGTTGGGGGACAGGCCGCTGCCCTGTTCCCTGCCCGGTTGGAGAGTGTGTCCGCCCGGTTAAGGTGCTGCGCGCCTTACGGTTGACTCCCGATCAGCTCTGCCGCCCTGTCGCCGGAGGCCGGTTCCTCGACCAGCGGCTGCCCCGCCGGCGAGCTGCGCTGCATCTCCTGGCGTTTTACCAGATAGTAGAGTACGGGAACGGCCAGTCGCGAGAGCAGGGTCGAGGCGATCTCACCAGCCATCAGCGCAATGGCAAGGCCCTGAAAGATAGGGTCAAACAGGATCACGAACGAGCCAACGATGACGGCAGCCGCTGTCAGAAGCATCGGGCGGAACCGGGTGGCGCCTGCGTCAATCACCGCCTGTTCGAGTGGCATGCCTTCGCGCAGCCGCAGCTCGATGAAGTCCACAAGAATGATCGAGTTGCGTACAATGATGCCCGCTCCTGCGATGAAGCCGATCATCGAAGTCGCAGTAAAGAATGCGCCCATCAGGGCATGAGCGGGCAGAATGCCCACCAGCGTGAGCGGGATCGGAGCCATGATCACCAGCGGAGTCTTGAAAGACTGGAACCAGGCCACCACGAGAATGTAGATCAGCACCAGCACGGCCGCAAACGCGATGCCGAGGTCGCGGAACACCTCCAGCGTAATATGCCATTCGCCATCCCACTTCATGGACATTTTGTCTGTGGTGAATGGCATGGCGATATTGAACACCTTAAGTTTGTACCCCTCTGGAAGCTTGAGCGAGTTGATCTTGCTGTTCATCGCGAAAATCGCGTAAACCGGGCTCTCCTGTCGGCCGGTTACATCCCCCGTAACATAGACGACCGGCATCAGGTTCTTATGGTAGATGGCCTTGTCCGAAGCGATCGCCCTGGGTTTCACGAGCTCACGCAGCGGCACGAGATGCCCGTCTCGCGCGGCGACAAAGAGCGAGGCCAGGGCGTTCAAGCCGCTGCGCTCGCCGCGCGACAGCCGCACCCGGATGGGTACATCCTCCCGGGCGATCTCGTCATGCGCAAGCCCGACCTGTAATCCCGTGAGCGCCATTCCGAGCGTCCGATTTACGGTATCCGTATCCACTCCGGTAAGCGCGGCTTTCTCGCTGTCCACCGCAAACTGATAGGTTGGCTGGTCGTCATCGACATACCAGTCTACATCGGTGACGCTCTCCGTCGTCTCAAAGATATGCTTGACCTGACGTGCGACCTCGGTTCGCCGGTCGCCGGTCGGTCCATAGACCTCCGCGACCAGCGTTTCCAGAACGGGCGGCCCCGGCGGGACCTCGGCGATCTTCACCCGTATGCCCCACTGCTTCGCAATGCGCTCGATGTCGGGCCGAATACGTTTGGCGATGTCATGGCTCTGCGCTTTGCGTTCGCCCTTCCCGAGCAGATTCACCTGAATATCCGCCTGGTACGGCTGATTCCGCAGATAGTAGTGACGCACGAGACCATTGAAGTTATAGGGGCTGGAGGTGCCGACCACCAACTGATAGTTTTCGACTTCCGGGATCGCCGCAATATACTGGCCGAGGGCACGCGTGACAGCGGCCGTCTGCTCCAGTGTCGTTCCGTTCGGCATATCCACGATGACCTGAAACTCATTCTTGTTGTCGAACGGCAGCATCTTCACCGTCACCAGCTTCAGACCGACGAGCGCCATCGCTCCGAACAGCATGCAGATAACGCCAATGAAGAAGAGCGCTCGCACTCTCCCGGAGAGAAGCAGGGGGGTCATCACCCGGCGGTAGAGCCGGGTCATCGCGTCGTCCTGAACGGTCCCCGGCGCGTGCACTCCGCCGTGCGATTTCCCGTGCTCACTGCGCATTAATCGTAAGGCCGCCCATGGCGTCACGATGAAGGCGATAATGAGCGAAAAGAGCATGGCTGCGGAAGCGCCAACGGGGATGGGCCGCATGTAGGGCCCCATCAGGCCGCCCACAAAGGCCATTGGCAGGATCGCGCAGATGACGGCGAAGGTTGCCAGTATCGTGGGATTCCCGACCTCGTCCACGGCGTGGATGGCGGCCTCCAGAGGCGGTAGGCGCTCGCCGTCCGGCATGCGATAGTGGCGGACAATGTTCTCCACCACCACGATCGCGTCGTCTACCAGAATGCCGATCGAGAAGATGAGGGCAAAGAGCGTGATGCGGTTTAGCGTGTACCCATTCAGATAGAAGACGAGAAGCGTGAGCGCCAGGGTCACCGGGATCGCAACCGCCACGACCAGCGATTCCTTGCGGCCCAGGGTGAAGGCGATCAAGAGCGTCACCGAGACGACCGCGAGGCCCATATGGTAGAGCAGCTCGCCGGACTTTTCGGCGGCAGTCTCGCCATAATTTCGCGTCACGCTCACCGTCACATCGGAAGGCAGAATATTGCCTTTGAGATTGTCCACCTTTGCCAGGACGGCGTGGGCAATGTCCACCGCATTCTTGCCCGGGCGCTTGGCCACCGAGATGGTGACTGCAGGCTCCAGGCCTCGACCCGCTTCCTTCGCGGCTTTCCCATAGCCGAACTGAACAATCTGTGTCGGCTCGTCCGGCCCATCCTGAACGGAGGCGACATCCTTGAGAAAAATGGGCCGGCTATTGACCGCGCCAACCACCACGCTGCCGACGTCGCCGGCTGACCGCAAGAAATCACCCGTTTTGATGGAAAGATCGAGATTGTTCCGCGAGAACCCCCCTGCCTGAGCCCGCTGATTCGCGCCCTGGAGGGCCTGTACGACCCCATCTGAAGTCAGTCCGTAACCTGCCAGCCGTGACTTATCCAGGGCGACAGCCACCTCGCGGCGCCGGCCGCCGATCAGTGCGGTCTCCGAGACGTTATCCACCTGCTTGACCGCGGTCTCGACGCGCTCAGCAAATTGACGCAGGGCCGCCCCATCATACCGCGAACTGTGCAGGGTCAGCGCCAGAATCGGCACGTCGTCGATGGAGCGCGGCTTGATGATCGGGAGCGATGCGCCGGGAGGAATGATGTCGTAGTGCGATTGAAGCTTTTCGCGCAGTCGCACCAGAGCCGCTTCCTGATCCTGTCCGACATTGAAGCGAACTATCGCTATCGCCTGGCCAGGACTGGAGGTCGTATAGATGTACTCGACTCCTGGGATCTCCCAGAGCAGCTTCTCCATCGGAGCTGCAATGCGCTGCTCTACTTCCTTTGCTGTTGCGCCGGGCATGGCTACCATCACGTCCATCATCGGGACAATGATCTGGGGCTCCTCCTCGCGCGGGGTCTTCGCAACCGCGAACACGCCAAGCAGCAGGGAGGCGATGATAATGAGCGGCGTGAGCTTGGAGTTAATGAAGGCTGCCGCGATCCGTCCAGCGATGCCCACCTTTAACGTGGGCTCTTCTTCTTCGGAGTGCACTCGCATTACCTCGCTCCTCCATTTACAGCCGACCCGTCCGTGAGCCGCTCCTTACCTGCAGCGACGATCGGGTCGCCCTCACTCAGACCGGACAGTACCGGCACGCGTTCGCCCACCGCATCGCCTACCGTAATCATGCGCATTCGGGCCACGCGGCTCGCGTCCACGACATAGACATAGTGGAGCCCTTCACGCTCCCAGAGGGCGGAGGCGGGGATCAGGAGGCGTTTCTCTTCGCCAGTTGTTAGTCGAGCGCGCCCGAACATTCCCGCCGCCGCTCTACTACCAGGGCGAATGTCGATCTTCACGATAAAGGTATGGCTGCCCGGATCGCCCTGCGGCGCGATCTCGGCAACGCGGCCGATCGGCGCGCGATTTCGCAGCGCATCGAACGATAACGGGACAGCAGCTCCCTTATGCACGAATCTGAGAAGGCTCTCTGGCACGATGGCCTCCAGTCGCTGCGCTCCACCCTCCAGCGTGAGAAGTTGAACCCCGGGGCTTGCCATAACACCCGGGTCTGCTGTTCGCTTCGTGATAACGCCGTCGAAAGGAGCCGTGAGGGTCGCGTAATCTCGGACCACCTTCGCGAGCTGTAGGCCGGCCTGCGATTGACCGATCTGAGCGCGAGCGCCCTGAATATCCTGTTTGCGGACCTCCGTCTGCAGCGCGCTTGCCTGAGCGGATTTCAGTCCCGCATTTGCTTCCTGAACGGCCGCCTGGGCCTGCCGGACCGCCTGCTGCGAAGCCCGAATCTCCTCGGCCCGGCTGCCTTCATCCGAGATGCTCTTTCCCTGCTGGGTCGCTTCGTACTGGGATTTTGCAACTTCGTACAGGGATTTAACCTGCTCGTACTGCTGTGCGGAGATCGCGCCACCCTCAAATAGGAAGCCCATTCGCTTCATGTTGCTCTCGGCAAGCGTGAGGTTGGACTTCGACTGCGCGACTGCCAGGAGAGCTTGCGTCCGTTCCTGGGGGCGTGGGCCGGCCTGGACCAGCTCCAGCTTTGCCGTTGCGGCCTCCAGCGCTGCACTGCTCTGACCGATCTTCGATTGTGCTTCTGCAATGCGCGCCACACTCAAAGAGGCTTCCATGCGAGCAGCGACGCGAGCATTCTCGTAGCCAACGCTTGCGGCCCGCAGGTTTGCGCCGGCCTGTGCAATGGAAGCCTCCAGATCGCGTGCGTCCAGCAAAACCAGTGCCTGCCCGCGGCGGACATGATCGCCTTCCCGCACAAGGACGCTCTGTACGCGCGCCATCACCTTGCTGGAGATGGCGGCTTGCAGCTCAGACTGAACCGTTCCAGTCACTTCCAGAGACTGGGGCGAGAGCGTCGTCCTGGCATGTTCGATCGTTACGGGAATAGAAGGCGCACTGTGCGAGGCTTCTGATGACTTAATCGGTACCGCCTCGTGCTCACTATGCGTTAACAAGAGCCAGATAGCAGTTCCGATAACGGCGAGAGCGAGGAGCCCCATAAGCCTCCAGGGCAGGGGAATTCTCCGTTGGTGTCGCGGCTGTGCAGTGCTTTGCATGGTTTTAAGACCTCGTTCCATCCAGGTAACCCCCGCTCTTAAAATGAGCCCCGCAGCGCGGAAACCGTCATATTTCCGACGCTTTAGGAAATAGCTATATAGTAATTTCCTTAAGTGACAAGTTGCGAAAAGCCTCTGAATGCCCATATGGATGGGCACTCCCATTTAGATGGGCTGGCGGCTCCGAATGCATTCCAGGAGGAGGAGCACGCTCCGGTCCGAAATGTCGTAGAGGACAAAGTTGCCCTCGCGCTTTGCCTTCAGAACTCCCTGATCCTTCAGGATGCGCAACTGCTGACTGACGACAGCTTGTCCCGCTTCTGTGGCTTCCATAATATCACTTACGCTGCAAGGTTTGCCCTGCTGGTTAAGATAATCCACTATCCGCAGCCGCATGGGATGCGCCACATTACGAATGATGGGCGCTACACGCTTCAGGGACTCCATGGAGATCTCGGCAAGAGCACTGCAGTTACAGTCTGTTCTGTTCATGATGGTATATATATACTCCTATATTCATATGTTGTCAAGACCAGGCAAACTAATTCACCGAAATGCCAGAACGGGGCCGCTCCCAATAATGAGAGCGGCCCCGCCGAGTTCTAACTGGACGAATCCCGGCGTCCGCGCCGGGAGCTTACCGGTAGATCGAGATCGACCGGTCGAGCTGAATACCGATCTTCGTGCCCGATTTCAGGTTCACGTCCTTCGGGGTCGACCCGCTCTTTATCAGCGAGCCCGCACCGTAGCCAGCCGCGGCACCGAGAATGGTGTCCATGATCGTGCCCTTTCGGTGCGCCAGGATGTTCACGAGCAGCCCTGCGCCTGCGCCTATGCCGACGTAGGTAAGGCGGCTCGGTCCCTTGTTCTGGTTCTTCGCGACCAGGCGGCCGTTCTTGCGAGTTACGCTCTTGTTATCGAGGCTGATCGGGGAGCCTGAGATCGCATAGGAGCGGCCGTTCGTAAGGGTGACGCGGTTGAAATCGATGTCGAGAATGCCCGGGTTCTTGTCCTGCTGGGCCGTTACAGAGCGGACAACGCCATCTACCTTCGAGCCAGCGGGAATTCCCGTGGTGCTGTCGCTTGTAACGGTTGCAGTGAAGGTATCGCCCCGGTTTGCGTTCGAGGAGCTCAAATCGTTGTCCAGCTTGACAGTGATCACGGTACCACTGCTCACCGTCTGCCGGCCAGCGGCCTGTGCAGGCGCGGAGACTAGGGCCGGAAGCGCGAGCGCTGCAAGGGCGAGTCCCAGTACCGCACTGGAGTTGCTGCGAAGGTTCATGTTGGTCTCTCTTCTCGTCGGGTAGGCCGACGTGTCATGGTATCAAAAGGGGGCGCCCTCATGGTGCAGTGGTTAGACGTTGCGGCCGTTCGGTTCGTTCCGCAAAAGTCGCTGCTTGCTGGATCGACCGTCGAGGCTCAACGATTACTTACCGTGGCGAATGACCAGGGCAATGTCCTCGCGGTAGTTGGGCGACGTCAGCCTGCAGGAGCCGTCGGAGGAGATCGCAGCCACATCTCCCATCACTGCGCCGCTCCTGGGATCCACCCAGCTCGCCCGATAGTGGCCCGCGGGCAGCCTGAGCTCCAGATGCGCCTGCGTACCGCCGAGCAGATAGAGCGCATAGGTGTGACCCGGCCAGGAGAGAACGTGTGCCCGCACTCCCTCTGGCAGCTCTCCGACTATCAGCTCCGGGGCTGGCGCCATCTTCAGAAACGGAAGCGCCGCCATGAAGTCGCGCAGCACCCGCAGCTCCTTGCGAAGTACAGGCGAGCCGCCGCCCGGAGACTTGTAGCCCGCCAGCGTTCCGTCCGGATGGGCAGCGCTAAACGAGTAGTCGAGGTTGTTGTAGAGCGAGCCGCCCGCCAGCACGAACTCCCACGCCTCTGTGCGGTAGAGATGGTCGTCTGGCCCGCGAAAGCCGGTCTCGTTGTCGCCGATCGGTCGGTTCAGGACATAGTTCATTCCTACGGCATCGGGCGGGGTCGCATAGTGGAAATTGAAGATCGAGATCTCCGGGTGCGCGTCGCCGATCTTCTCACGGCCGTTCGCAATGTTGAGTGAGATGAGATGCCGCGACTTCAGCCTGCTCTCCGTTTCGACGATTACGGCTGCAATCCGCTTCTGCCACTCCATGGTGACACCGCCGAAATAGGGCTCGTTGCACACCTCGAAGTAGAGGTTGTCGAAACCGCTCAGCTCCTCTACCAGTTTCTGTGTCAGGGCCACCTGGATGGCCATCAGGTCGGCATGGGCGCCGTTGTACGCCTCGCCAGACGGGCACGCGCCAATCCCATTGACGTTGTTACCCGCGTACATCGGGTTCGCCTTCCAGAGCGCATCCTCGTAATTGGGGCAGAAGAGATTCATCTCGACTACAACTCCATGTCGGGATGCGGAAGTCATTAGCGACTTCAGGCGCGCAAAATAGGCGGGGTCCCACTTTGTGAGGTCGAACTCAGCGCCTCCCAGGGAGTATCCGGGCGCTTCCGAGCGTGCCCAGGGAGCGAGGTAGCGCCCTTCGAGCGGGGCCAGCGTATTGTCGGTGATTCCAAATGAGCCCGGAATCTCGCGGTATGCGCCGGAGAAGAGTCGCGTCAGATTGAGGCGATCCTTCGCAAGCGTCTTGAAGTAGCGATCATAGTCGAAATCGAGATTGAGCAGTGCGCCGTAGTGCTCACCGGAGGTGATAAGCAGGGTCGGCTGCCCTCGGAAGAGAAAGTAGTGCGGGTTCTCCGGATGCAAGGCAAGCGGCGGGTGACTCGGGCTGCCGGCGGACGTGGCCAGCCCGGCACAGATTGCGATCATTGCGATGATTGAGCTCATACGGGTCTCTCTTTCCAGAAATCGGCGTAGCGCAAAACTCGGCCAGCCGCGCAGTCATGGTCGGCTCTGCGTAAGCCAGGCAAACCAGGTTTATTTCGGACACCGTGTGCGAAGCGCGTTCCGGCGCCGGCCATGCGCCTATAGGAGGGCGCCACAGGAAATGGGCAGTCTTCTGAGCCGCTTCAGGCGGTCGAGCGACAGGGAGGACCTGGAAACCGCAGCCACGACGGCGAGCGATCTCTCGCAGGGCGAAAGTGAGCGAGCAGCAAGCTCGCGCACCTCTCCAGAATCATTTTGCCGCGAGCCCTCTGCCGGGGCTCCCATCAGGCGGAAGCTCCACGCCGCGCCACAATCTGCGGTAGACAGATTGGAACCAGACTCCGAGGCACATGAGCGTCCGCCTGGTGAGGAGCTGGACGCCCTGATGGAGCGCGCTGCCGAGCGTCAGAGAGAGCGCCGCTCCGTCTCCCCGGAGACCAGGGCGGCAATTGACAGACTGGCCGAGGAGCGGAAACGATTGGCGTGCCGCTCCTTGCGAAAGCCGTTTCTGATGGCCAACCGGGTTGTCGTTATGCCACTCGCCACTCTTCTGGCTCTGCAAGCAGCGGTCAGCAATCAACTATGGCAGGGGCTCGGCTGGCTGGCCCTGGCAGCCGGCTCCGCGAATCTCCGGCGCTTCATCATCTCGTCCAGACAGACGAATGCGGCCCGCGCGCTTGCTGAACGAAAGGATCTTCCAGCCATCGGCCCGCTACTGGAAGCTCTGGAGTGGCCGGACCCATCGATCCAGTCCGTCGCGGCAGATGCGCTGATCGAGCTGCTGCCCCGCCTTTTGCCCCGCGATGCCGGTCTGCTGAACGAGAGCCAGCTCTCCTCGCTGAACAGAGTACTACTGGGCGAAACCGACTCGCAGCGCGGCTATCGGCTCGCGCTCGCTGTGCTTGGCGCGCTCCCACGGGTAGGCAGCAGCAGCGCCATCCCAGCGGTCGAGCGCATGGCCGCGAGGCAAGCGCATTCGGATCAGCAGGTCATCCTGCGCGATGCCGCCGCTGCGTGCCTCGCGGTTTTGCGCCAAAAGGCGAGCCAGCGCGAGGATACCCGGACGCTTCTCCGCGGAGGCCCGGCGGACGGTACCGCCCCGCACAACCTGGTTCGGGCGGCGGAATCCGTC
>JBBRJW010000024.1:0-10767 GCA_038218705.1 Chthonomonadales bacterium
CAGGCATGCCGGATCGTTCCTGGACGGGCTACCCGGCCGGTGGTCCCCCTCACTGGAGCAGAGCGCAAGCACTACCTGATGGAGAACCGCGAGCTGGATATCAGCAACCCGGTCGTCGCGGATTTCTTGTCGCAAAATGGACTGCTGCGTAAGCCCGGGGAGCACGATCTCGATCTCGCTTACCGCTTCTTTTGCTTCATCAGCAAACGCTACAAATACGGCGGCGGTCCGCCTCATGTGCTGAGCAAGCTGTTGAGTGGTACCGGGAGCGACTGCGGGGGAACCTCGGAGATCTTCACGGGCATGTGCCGGGTGAGCGGAATTCCAGCCCGCATGTTAGTCGGCCGCCTGGTCGATTCGAAGGACGTCACGAAGAGTACGGAGGACGGGACAGATCATTGTGAGGCTGAATGCTACATCGACGGTATTGGCTGGCTTCCGGTCGACGCTACGTTTGCCCTGCAGGCCGGTGAGTCGGCCGTACAGCACTTCGGCAACCGGTCGTGTAACCTGATCGTCTCGTCGTTCGACGTCGATCTGCCTTTTCAGCGGAAGGATAGAGTTGGCGCCGTGATCCAGAACGGCAAGCTCGGAATTCTGCAGGGTCTCGCCTGGTGGCAGGTTGGGGGTAGCCAGGATGCTTCCAAGGATCGCAAAACCATCGAGGTTCGATGGGGACAGTGAACTTGGTCCCTGTCCGATTTCATCTGCGGACGACAGGGCTGGGCATTCGCTTACTTTGTAATGTGCGCCAGACCGTCGGGCAACCGCTGCGCGGGAAAGGGGAGTATATGTTCCGGCGGATCCACGCTCTGGCAATTGCGTTGAGCCTGCAATTGGTGGCCGCGATGTGCGCGGCGTCGGCTGTTGCCGCGCATCCGGCAAAAGAGGTGCACGGGCTAACCTCCATTCAGGCAGCTGCCGTTGAGGCCAACAACAGCGACAAACCCATCATGGTATATCTCTATGCCTCCGGTGTGCCTGAGTGCCAGAAGATGGACTCGGAGATCTTCCCGGATCCGAAGGTGGAGGCGCTCGCTGAGGAGATGGTCTGTGTGCGCCTGGACAGCCGGAAGTCGGAAGGCGCAGAGCTAGCGCAGCGAGCGCGAGCGGAAAGCTTTCCAGCCGTGGTATTCCTCTCCCCGCGCGGCGTAGTCGTCGCGACCGCAGACAATTACGGCAGTCCACGGGACTTTGCTCGCTGCATAGTCGATGCCTTGATGAGCTATGCTAAAGCGTCGGCCGCGCCAAAAGGTGATGCTGTCACGCCTGACTCAGGGTCGCCGGATGCGCCGGTAAAGTCAAAGGCCAATGAGGTCGTCTGGCGGGTCTTGCTGGAGATTGTGCCCGTTACCCGGGTCACGGTAACGCTCAAGGGGCAATCTCAGTCGATCGACGAAAGCCTCACCCCGGCGGACATCCAGTCCGCAAGGCGCTCGTTTTTAAGCTTTCCGGCGATGGTAGCCAGCATCACGCAAAACCGGGTGCGAGTGCAGGCGCGAATCGTCCAGTCGACCCTTCCGATAACGAAACTTACGCCAATCTATACGGACTGGTATCACCCCACTCCCGAGGACGTCTCCGCGATCATCGAGCCCTACGATCGGTCGGGTGACTACGACACCATTGCACTCTTCTGGAAGGGCGGCACGGTTATGGGGGCCTGGGGCCTTGGCGGCATGTTCACGCCCCATGGATCCACGTACCTGTCCGTGCGCGATGTCGCACCCTCGAGCTGGCAATCAGACGCGCCAGGCGAAGTCTTCCTGCACGAGTGGATCCATGGAGTTGCGGCTGACTTTCGCTATCTGGGCTATGCCGCTCAGATACCTCCGAGAGACGCAGATGGAGGGGAGTATAGTGGGTACGCACACTCCCCCGCGAATGGATGGTGTTCCTACTACTATCCGCTTCTCAATGGCCTGGTCCCGGTCGGCGACACCCTGAAAGGCTTCTTGCCGGAGATGTGGAAGCGGGGAGCGCCCCGTCATCGATCTTCGTCCACTCCCGAATCGCCCCATCCGTCCGGGGAGCCAACGGGGTAGCTCGAAACGAGCGCGCTTGCCTGGATCGGCAAATGGAACGGCTAAGTGATCCGACACGTCGCGATTGTTGACCGTCCCCTGGTGGCAGTGGAGGAGGGGGAACTGTGCAATTGCATCCGCACGCCCTCGGCGACTGGCGCTGCCGAGTGGTTAGCTCATCGAGTTTGCAGGCCTGTCGCGCGCAGCCTCGCATCTCAGTTTCGCCGGAACCTGTATCCTGATGTTACTACTCCCGGCGAAGGCGATGGGGTGCCGTCATGGGCGCCGCATCGCCATCCACATCCACCGCGGTTTACGTGCGGCGGAAGAGCTGATTGAAAGGCAGGCGGGTGGCCGCGCGGCGGATCTTCGCCTTCCGCAGCTCGCTATAGCTGCCGCGCAGCTCGGCGGCGCCCTGCAGGTTGCCCCACTCCACGAAGGCACAGTGCTTCTTGGTGTAGAGGATCATGCAGAGGCGGAGGTCGCCCTCCTCGGGAAGCTCCGTGTCGGCTCCCTCGGGCGGGGTGTAGCCCAGCGTCTCCAGCAGGTCCTAGCCTCCGCCGCCCACTCGCGCGGAGCGCTCAACATGCAGGCCCTTGCTGGTGGCCTTTGCCAGCTCCCCAAGCCGCTTCTGGAAGAGGCGAACCTCGCGTTTGAAAGCTTTCGGATCCGTAAGCGCAGCTTCGGGGAACCGGAACGCCAGGTTGAAGTGGCTCTTCTTCTTCTGCTTGCTCATTAGTGACCCTCCTGCGGCTCGTAGCGCTTTACGCGCGCCGAACAACGCCATTTTGGAATACCTGGTTCTGGTCATCGGTGAGGGGAGGCCCGCGCCGCGAACGCGATCCATCCACCTGCCCATCAGCGCGTAAGAACGGCTCACCCCTGGATAGTATTAGCAATAAGCCACCGGCCACGATGAGGAAAAATCCCTGGCCCTGTTTCCGCTCCCAATCCATTGACCGATTTCAGCCTCGAAAAGTTGCCGCACGGCGCGGACTTGCTCGCCCGGGTCCACTCCTCTTCAATTTACGCTCTATCAGATCACATTCGATCCCGCTGCGGATCTCCGTTTGGAACAACCTGGCCCTCGCCGCGCCAACGCCGGAGGGACGGGCACTTATGGCCTGCTGCGTGCCATGCTATCCCGGGGAACTGGTCGCGCCCTACGCCGCTGACCGTGTTGCCCGAGATTGGCATGTGGTTCGCCGAGCGCGAGCGGCCTTCCCGAGCAGCCACAGGGGCGGGGGACGCTGGCCGAGCCCAGCGGGCCATCGCGAACGGCATGTTCTGCTTGCGGGGTGCGGAAGACGCCCGCACGCAGCTGCGAGCCACCGATGCAGGATCCCGCTGGCAGGAAGCGGAACAAGCGCGGCAGAGAGTGCGAACCGAAGGGCCGCTGAGGGAGCAAACCGAGATGGACTGGCGAAGGGTCGGCGCGTGCGTGCTGATGGTGTTAAGTGCGGGGGCGGCGCGAGGGGCCGTTCAGGTTCGTGTCGAGCCCGTCGGAGGGGCGCACCGCATCTTCGTGCAGGGGCAGGACCCGGTCTCCGTGCGGCTTATGGTGAGCGGCGCACGGCCCGCCCACCCGTGGCGCGCGGAGGTGACCGCCGAGGACCTCTTTGGCGATAAGCTGCAAACGCACTGGGCCGCGGCCATTCCCGTGGGCTAGGCTGGCAGCGGCGAGGCGACCCTGCCTCTTCAGGCGGGGCCCGGCTATTTTCGGCTGACGGCGCGGTTCGCAGGCGACGGCGCGCATCTCAGCAGCACGACGGAACTCGGAGTGGTTCTGCCTCCATCGCCAGGAATCCGGCGGGATTCCTTCTTCGCCTCCAACACCTCCGGTCTCAAGAGCGGAGAGGACCTGCTCCTTCTGCAGAACATCGGGCTCAAGGTTCAGCGCGTACATTTCAACCCTCGCCTGGTGTCACGGCCTCCGGCGGTCTCCACAGGCGAGCCCCTCCCGCTGGACTTCTCCGAGCAGGATCGCCTGTTCGCGGAGGCGAAAGTCCATGATAGCTGGCCGCTCTCCATCGCTGGCTACGCGTTCGAAAATGCGCGCGCGCCGCTCGCCGACCAGACCGGAATGTATGGACCGCCACGGGATCCGGTCGAGTTCTCCCGCACCTGGGAACGGATACTCCGCCACTATCCCGAAATCACGACCTACGAGTTCTGGAACGAGCCCTGGATCTTCGGCTGGACCTGGGCCGCAGATGGCGAGACCTACCGCACGCTCCAGAAGAGCTGGTGCGAGATGGCGCTCGGCGTCAATCCCTCCCTTCGCCTGCTCGCGGGCAACAGCTCCATGTTCACGGAGGACCACATTGAGATCGACCCGAGCTCCTGGAAGGGCCTCCTGAGCGGAACCACCCATCATCCCTACTCCTGGTCAGGCAGCCGGCCGAGCTGGATTGCCGGGGACTCGAATCGGTCCATCGACTTCGGCATGGCCGTCACACGCCGCATGGGACTGCCCTTCTACTATCTCACTGAAGGCGGCACGGAAAACGAGAACCCGGCCCAGGGCAAGAACACCAATGCCAATGCATACAAGGTGGTCCAGTATTTCCTCCACGAGGCGCTGACCGGTGCGTTCATGGGAAACGCGCAGTGGGAGATCGGATACGGCCCAACCTGGACACGAAGCAACGTCGCTTTCGCCACCATGACCCACTTTCTGGAGGATCGGCCGGTTGTCGCCGATATCTGGCCGGAGAACGAGCAGCTCTGGGGCGCGGTGTTCGCGACCGCGGCGCAAGTGACTCCGGAGGTGCGGGCTCGGCCGCGCGCGGCCGAGCTGAAGGCGCGGTGGTCGGTTCCGGCGCCGGCCGGCCGGGCAGCGGACACCACAAAGGTGGCCGTGGTGTGGCGCGCTACTGGCGTGGAGGACCCGGCCGCGAACCGGGCGGCGACACTCTCCATTGGCCAGCCTGCCGATATCCGAGCCTATGACCTCACCGGCCGGGAGATCCCGCGCCGTGGCGGCAAGCTGGTGGTTCCCCTCGGCGAGTACCCGGTCTACCTCCTCTCCAACGATCTGGACGTTGTGGCGCTCCGCAAGCGCGTCGCCGATGGACGCATCGAAGGGATGCCGCCTGTCGCGATCTCTGCCTGCTCGCTAACCGATGGAAATTCGCCCGGCCGAACTCTCACGGTTCGGGTCGAGAATGAGCTGAACGAGCCGGTCGCCGGCGTGCTGCACTGCCGCGTGTCGGGCGCAAGCGTGGAGAGCACCTCGCCCTTCTCGATACCGGCCGCCCGACTGGCCGACGTTACGATTCCCTGGCCCGGCGGCTCGGCCAGCGGCGCAAATCGATGGAAGGTGACCCTTCGGGCCGTAACCCCGCGCGGATCAGTAACTCGCCAGCAGTCCATTCAGTCTGCCCGATTTGCGAAACAGGCGGTCCGCTTCACCGGCTCTCTGAACGATTGGCAGGGGCTAACGCCTGTTTCGATTGACAGCCAGACTCTTCCCGGAGACGCCGATCTAACCCAGTACGTGCTCAATCCCTCGCTGGCGCGGCCTGCTGCCGGCGCGCCCGGCAAGAGGGTGAGGGCGCGCGTCTTTACCGCCTACGACGCCGATCAGGTGTACATTGGAGCAGCAGTCGAGGAGGATGCGCTCCACAACAGCGCGGGCACGCCTGCTACCCGGCTGCACAACGGGCAGACGATCACGCTGCCCTATACGGCCGGCGTGCCGGACGGGCTGGACCATATTACCAACCTGGGGGATTGCTTCTCATTCTCGTTCGGGTTCCGGGAGCGCGTGCCCGACTGGGGCCGGCAGATGAACGATCTGTGGGCGTGGAAGGGACACTTCTACGATACGGATTACCACTACGTGGCAAACGTCTCGGCCCAGGGGGACATGCTCATGCGCCAGTGGGGCCCGGACACCGGCCGCCGTACGGGCTATCAGACGGAGCATATGCCGGGCGCTGGCCCGGTGCCAGGCGCGAAGATCCTCATTCATCGCGAGGAATCGACCCGCATCACGCTCTACGAGATAGCGATCCCGCGCTCCGAGCTGAGCCTCTTTACCGCTGAGCAGGGCCGGTGCCGCTTTGGATTCCAGATTCGTAACGACGAACAGGCGGCAGGAGGCAACCTACAGTGGGCCGAAGAGGCCGGCGTCTTCCCGCACTGGCGCTCGTCGGGCTCCTTCAGCCCGAGTTGGAATCAGGTGCTGCCATGCCAGACCTTCTTCGGCATCGAACGCTGATTGCGCACAAGCAGGCGCCTATATCAGATGTCCATCACGTTGCGAGGCGCGCACAGAAGCGTCCCGCCAACCGGGCTCTACTCGAGAAAGTGAATGTATGCTTCATCGGGCGAAAGACTTGTGCGTCGAGTATACGACCTGCTCAGTGGAACATGCCCGTAGCGGGCTTGCAGGTTTGCTATCCGTTCGGCTTTCGGGCTAACTAACGTGATATTTGCCACAGAGAAATCCTCGGCGATGTCCTCAGGCAACTCATTTAGCAGTCTCTGCAGCTTCGTGTAGGCAGCAATAGTGCCCAACTCGTCTACAAGTGCAGTCGCTATAACGAGACGCCAGGTCTCCGCTTCCGACAGATAGTGCCAGAAGGCAGCGCTCATTGAGAACTGCTTGTCCTTCAGCGCCTCCAGCAACGTCCATGCGGCTTGTCTCTGCGACTTTACCAGTACTGCTGTATCCATGTTAGCACTCCATCTGACGTATCGGTGATGGCCAGGACCAGCGTTTCACCTTCAGTCTAAGGTTATCGCCGCTCGGTTGTACAGTTCGCCACCTTGCCCGGTCATGTGCTTATACCGAGCAGCGGCCAGGTGCTTCTCCCGCTCGGCTTGCATCCGGCCCTTCGAGCGTGATCGCCTGCGGCAGTGCGTCGGAGCCATGTTCGGCAAGCTCTTGTAGAAACGGTGCTGGCCCAGAACACTCCAGCGACAGGTCGCGGAATTGGTCCCGTTTCGAGCGCAGGCAGCCGAAATCCCCCAACGTGCGGTATCCGTGTGTCACGAGCACGGCCTGATGGACTTTGCAGGAGTTACGATGCATTGGCAGCCTGGAAATATCGGGGTTCGGCTTCAGCATCCACAAGAGCGCCGAACTGGTGGCCGGATTCCAGAGCAGTTGATCCCGACATCAAAATAGTCTGGACAATAGAGTTCAAGCTGACGCCCTGCTCATCCGCAACGCGCACTAGCTTGGCATGCAGCATCTTGGGAACGCGTACGCTGAACTTGCCGCTGAATTCGTCCCAGGCTTTCGGGGGGACAGGGGCAGGCAAGGATTGACCCATCTCAGCAACGGCCTCCAGAAAACCTGGGAGCGCCGAGAGGAGGTCGTCCGTTGCCTCCTGGTGCGTTTCGCCATATCCGACCACACCGCGAGCGAACTGCGGAAACAACGCCTCAAAGCCCCCTCCGAGGTCTGCGGCAACGGGCTTCACCTCAATGGCGTAGCTACTTACCACTGTTGCCTTATCCATTTTGCTCTTCCTCTCTAATAACCTGCGCTGCCCGCACAATGTCCCTGAGGGCTGCCGGATGTGCAGTTCCTTGTTTCCCGAATGCATGGCAATTTACGGCGACCACGCCCTGCGGGAATCGATCGCTGCCGACGAGTCCTGAGTGTTTCCCGGTGTAGTGACCTTTACTTCGGAGCGTCACTTCCATTCCCAGGTGGCGCATTACCGAGAGCGCTTCTCCACAGGGCGCGCCGCTCTGGGGAACACTTTGCTTCCATCGCTGCAGGAGTTCTTCGGGTTTCGCTGGCATTAACCTATAGTACCATATACAGTGGCACGCAAGGGCAAGGAGTTCCTAGTGTTTGTGCGGGGCAAACGAATTCGAAGGTCGCCGGCAGCTACAGATACTTCTTCGGCGTCACCTCACCGTCTAGCTGGATGGGGATCATGCTCTGCTCCGCCCACTCGTGCGTGATCGGCAGGAGTCCGCATTCTGTCCCGATGGGCGGTCATCATGATAACGCTCGCGACCCTCTCCTCGGCTAGCCAGATACCCGGCGCGCCCGTCTGGAGAATGCAGCCCTCCTCGGCGGCGGATCGGGGAGCGGGCACGGCCGTCACCCGCCCGCGCGCTCGACTTCTCCAGCACAACTTCTAGCCTCGGGGTGTCATCGGGCGGCACGATAAGCAGACGCTCAAGTTGATCGCGCTTCCGAAGGTCTTTTGGGCTTGTCAGGGATGTAAGGTCGATTGGACGGATGACGGGGCTGCACAAGCCCAACAGCCCGGGAACCAACAGCAGTCATCTCCTCGCGGCAGGTAATAGGCTTAAATGAGGGGAGTCCTCGCCCTGCCCATGCCGCCCTCCACGTCGCGGGTACCGGCTCCGGCGCAGCATCGCCATGGGGCCTCGCCGCGTCTATATGCGGCGGAAGAGCTGACGGAAGGGCAGGCCGGTCGCCGCGGGCCGAGCCTTCGCCCCCTTTAGCTCCCGAAAGGCTCCGCGCAGCTCCGCGATCCCGTCCTTATCGTCCCACTCCACGAAGGCGCAGTGCCTCTTCGTGTAGACGATAACCGCCATGCACAGCCCGCCCTCGGCCGGAAACGCGAGTTCCGCCCCCTCGGGCGCTTCGTAGCCGAGTTTCCCAAGCAGGTCCTCAGGCCCTCCGTCCGCTCGCGCCGAACGGTCGGTTTGCAGCCCGATCGCCGTGGCCTTCGCCAGCCGCTTAACCCTCTTCCGGTACGTCTGCACCGTACGCTCCAGCAGCTCTGGGTCGGTGAGCATGGCCTCTGTGATCAACGAGTGCACCGCGCACGTGTCTATGTTGATCCCGCTCTTCTGCTTCTGGCAGCCCATTCTGTTCTGCTCCTGCTCCGGCAATCGCCGGTTACTTCCTGGCGACTATCTGCGCCGGTACAGTAGGCCGAATGGCAGGCGCGTGGTCGCGCGGCGAATCTTCGCGCCCTGCAGCTCCGGATACCGGCGGCGGGTCTCTTTGGACGCGCTCTGGTCGGACACGTCGATAAACAGACAGTGCGTGCGGGAGTAGACCACGTAGCACAGTCGCAGCTTGGCCTCCAGATCCAGCTCCGAGTCCACGTTCTCCGGCGAAGGGTACCCGAGCAGATCGAGCAGATCCTCGCTCCCTGGATCCGGGCATACGCCGCGATGGATATTCAGGCCGATAGCGGTCGCCCTTGCCACGCTCTTCAAGCGCTTACGAAACGTCCGAACTCCGTGCTTCAGCGCCTTAGGGTCCGTCAGCATCTCTCGTGTGAAGAAGACGTCGATACCGATCCCCGACGAGTCTCGCTTCTGTTTACGCTTCTGGCTGCTCATCTGGCTCTCTCCTGGCCCGTCGTCCCTTTTGATCGCCTGAACCCCGCTTGCTGCGAGCGATCCTACCCTCTAATACTCCGCTCGGCGGGCGCAAACCGGAACCTGACAGCGCGAGCATTTTGCGGTTTCACGGGCCGCGCGGAGGCGAGATTCCGGCCACCGCACACAGGAGGACCGCCTCAAGACGCTGGCGGCCGGCCCGCTTTCCGCTGCCCCTCTCCCGGCGTGGGAGAGGGGCGAGTGCCGCGGCCGGTTACATCCGGCGGTACAGCTGATAATAGGCAAGGCGTGACACGGCGGGCCGGAGCTTCGCCCTCCGAAGCTCGCTGTACTTGAAGCGGAGCTGGACAGATGCCTGCATGCCTCCCCACTCCACGAACGCGCAGTGCGTCTTCGTGTAGAGGATCAGGCAGGGCCGAAGGTCGCCTTCCGCGGGCAGCTCGCTATCCGCTCCCTCGGGCGCTTCGTAGCCGAGCGTCTGGAGCACATCCTCGCCTTCGTCCTGGCCCCCGCCCACTCGCGTGGCGCGCTCAACATGCAGTCCTTTGCAGGTGGCTTTTGCCATCGTCCCCATCCGCTTCCGGAAGCGGCGGACCTCGCGCTCAAAAACTTCCGGGTCCGTAAGCGCTTCCTCCGGAAAATCGAACGTCAGGCCGAAGCGGTCCCTGTGATTCTTCTTGCTCATCTGCGATCCTCCTCCGATCCCTCACGCTTCTGTCGCGTTACGCTGCGTCGCTCGAATACCCGCGCTCTTCATTGGTAACGCGCGCCCGCCGCCGCAAGCGGGATCAATCCACCTGCTCAGTTGTCAGTCGGAGCCCATCGCCCTCCAGTGCCGCCTCCGACGCATACCAGCAGTACACGGGCGATCCCGATTACGAAAACGTCGCGGGCCCTGATGCCGCGCCTGATTTGCTAACACATTTCAGCCTTCAAGCGCTGCCGTTCAACAGGGTGATGCTCGTCCGATGGCGGACGAGAAATCTGGCTCTCCGCTGTCTGGTAATCAGGGACCGGGGATAGCGGCACTCCTGTTCCGGCCATCGCGTACCGCATATCGGCTGACACCTATATACTCCGCTCGGCGTCTAAAAACCGGAAACAAATCGGCATTCCATTAGCCGTCTCGTTGCCAGTTTCTGGGCCTTGCGGAGCGCGGGATAGGACCGGGATTCCATGTTGGCGACTGCGCGGAAGCTGAACGGTCGCCCGGTCCTCCCGGGCGCGGCGGTACTGTCGGGCCCACGCCGCCCCCGACTATGCGGCGCGGCTCGACAGTACCGCCGCGTGCAGCGGCCGACACGGCCCTGGGAGGCTGTCAGTGTGGGGGCAGAGCGCATCAAGTTGGAAATGGCGGCGAGAATTGCGCTGTGGGGCAGATCGGGTATGCGAATGTTGCGATGATCATGCGCCGACAGCACGATGCACCCTGGCGGGGGTGCACCGTGCA
>JBBRJW010000025.1:0-10639 GCA_038218705.1 Chthonomonadales bacterium
CCTGGCGCGAATGGGCGATGGCCGGCGGATTGCGCCGTTCACCTCCCCGCCCACCTGAGTGTCGGCCCGCCCTACGGGCGCGCCGCAATCTCCTCATCCGTCAGGTAGCAGCTCGGATCGTCTCCCAGCCAGTTGCCGGTCGCGGCCTCGGCGCGCGTCCGCAGGTTTCCATTGCAGACGCCCACAAAGCGGCACGATTGACACCGCTGCGGCAGCAGAGCCTGCCGGTCGCGCAAAATCGCGAGCCGCGGGTCGGTCGCTTCGCCCCAGATCGTGCTGAACTGCTGCTCGCGCACGTTCCCACAGTTGTAGTGCCAGCTGAACTGGTCGTAGTGGACATTGCCAACCGGATCAATGGCCGCGATGTTGCAGCCGGAGCGGTTTCCGCCGGTTCCCCGCAGGCGCGCCTCAACCTCGTTCCCTGCCACCGGATCGCTCTTCTCAAGCTCCATCAGCAGAAACGCGGCGTCGGTATGATTGTCGACCGTGAGCACTTCGAGCGGCTGGCCCTCTGCATGGCATCGCCGGGTTCGCTCAAAGATCCTCTCCACTATGGAGCGGGTCTGCGCGCCGGTCAGATCCACCTTCTGCATCGACCCACCCCGGCCCGAGTAAGCCAGGTGGTAAACACAGAGGCGCTGTACATCGTGTTCCAGGCAGAGGTCGAAAATAGCGTCGAGATCCACTTCATTCAGCGCATGCACCGTGAACCGCAGTCCGATCCGGATGCCGCGGGCGCGGCACCGATCGATCGTCGCCAGCGCGCCCTCGAAGGCGCCCTTCTGCCCCCTCAACTTATCGTGCCGGACCGCCAGGCCATCGACGCTGATTCCGATGTACTTGAGCCCGACCTCCTGCAGCCGATCGGCCATCCGATCGTCGATCAGCAGGCCGTTGGTTGAGAGAGTTGTCGAGAGCCCCAGCGAGTGCGCGTACGCGATGAGCTCCGGCGTGTCCTCGCGCGCCAGCGGCTCGCCGCCGCTAAACAGCACCGCAGGTACCTGAAAGCTCGCCAGATCGTCGAGCAGCGCGATGCCCTCATTGTGACTCAGCTCACCGGGAGCGGGGCCGGGGGTCGCGGAAGCATAACAGTGAACGCAGCGCAGGTTGCAGGCGCGCGTAACCGCCCAGACCACCACCGGCCGGGGCGCGTCCGGGTAGACGCCGTACATGTTGAGCCCTGCATGCCGGGCGCGCTCACGCGAGTGCCCATACCGCAGAGACTCGTTGCCGGCGCTATGGTTGCAGAGCAGGTTGCTTACACTGAGCATGCCTCACGCTCCTTCCAGGCCTCAGGAATGTAGATGCAATCCGGCTCGGAGGCCAGCGGATCGCGAGTGAGGGCGTACGCGCGCGCCCGGCTGCCGCTGCAGATGGCCCGGTACTCGCACGCGCCGCACTTACCCTTCAGTTGGTCCGGGTCCCGCAGGGACTGCAGGAGCGGTGAATCGCGGTAGATGTCGTGGATCGACTGCTCCGGGAACTGACCACAGTCGATCGGCATGAACCCGCTCGGATAGACCTTGCCGGTGTGGCTCACGAACATCACGCCCTTGCCATCATTCACGCCGAGGGGCGCGCGCTGAATGCGTCCGGGCAGCGTTCCGCCCGGCTGAAGGGAAGGATCTCCCTGCCGCTCCAGAACAAAACGGCGCTAGAGGTGTGCTTCGGTAGTCTTGATGCCGTAGGGCTGCTTGCGCGCCTGCCGCCAGAGAAGCTCGAATACCTCTTCGTACTGCGCCGGGGTTATCCGCTGCTCCGCGAGGCCTCGCCCAACCGGAATGAGGAAAAACACAGACCAGAGGACCACGCCCAACCCGCCAATCAAGTCGGCGATCGCATCCATCTGGTGGTAATTGCGGTTCGTTACCGTTGTATTGATCTGGAGCGGCAGGCCTATCGCGCGCGCATCGGCAAGAATCTGCAGCGTACGATCGAAGCTCCCCTCCACCCCGCGAAACTCGTCGTGCGTGGCGGCGTCGACACCGTCGAGGCTGACTGCAAGGCGGGTCAATCCGCTCGCCTTCAGTGCAGCGATCGCTTCGGGGGTTACGAGGGGGGTAGCGGAGGGCGTCATCGCGGTCGTGAGGCCCACACTGGTGGCGTACTGAACAAGCTCAAAGATGTCCGCGCGCTTCATAGGGTCGCCTCCGGTAAAAACCAGCACCGGAGGCTTAGGGAACGACGCGAACTGATCGAGCAGCCGCTTCGACTGTTCGGTCTTTAGCTCATTCGGATGGGACTGGGGTTGCGCGCAGGCCCTGCAGTGCTTACAGGCGAGGTCGCAGGCGCGGGTCACTTCATAAAAAGCGACGAATGGGCTTGTCGCGAAGTCTACGGAGGTATACGGAATCGGTGCTGGCAAATCGACCTCCCGAAGCCCGGTCGCCCACCGTGGGGCGACTGGGCGCAGCCTATCGTGGTGCGCACCTCCGACCATAAAGGCCGTGAGGAGTTGATCACATGATATGCTGTGGGCCGGCTAGAGTACATCCGCAATATGGCGGATTGTTCCGCAGTACTAGGGAACTCGCCCTGGTACCACGGCACTAAACGGGCAAAACAGGAGCGGAAGCGAGGATCAAGTCCGATCTGCCTCGAGTACGTCCGGCATGCCTCGCACCTTGTCAAGAATCATGGTCAGGTGATCCGTGTTCCGCACTTCAATCGAGATCTCCATCGTCACGGTATGGTTACGATGCGAGTTCGTCTTGACAGCTGTGATATTGGTCTTGTTCTCGCCGAAGACGGCGCTAACGTCCGCCAGGAGTCCGGTTCGATCGATTGTCTCCATCCGAAGCACGACCTTGTAAACTTGCCCCTCGTTGCCGACATACTCGACTGGCCTGCAGCGCTCCAGCTCATCCCGTAGGAACGTCGCCGCGTTCTTGCATGTTCGGCGGTGCAGCGCCATCCCGCTGCCTCGCGTTATGTAGCCGATTGCGTCGTCGCCCGGTATCGGCAGGCAGCAGAGCGATCTCCGAAACATCAGGTTCTTTGCATCGAGACTGCCGGCACGAATCTGAAGCTTTCGATCATCCGCCACTCCCGCCGAAGTTGAGATTGCATCCTTTGGAGGCGGGGGCGGAGGTTTCAATCTGGTGAGAACCGTTATTGGCGCGATGGTGCCATACCCGATTGCCGCCAGCAGCTCCACTTCGCTCCCCACATTGAAGTGGGCGGCGGTCCCCCGAATCGCCTCGTCCTTCAGGAATGCGGTCGGGTTCTCACCCCATCCCTTCGGGTCGCGCTCAACCTGGTGCGTTAGCTCGCGCTCCATCGCCTCGCGCCCGCGCTGCACGTTCTCAGCCTGGTTGACCCTCCGAAAGTACGAACGGATCCGGCTGCGAGCGTGTGATGTCTTCACGTGCGCCAGCCAGTCCCGACTCGGCTGCGCGCTGGGCCGGGTAATGATCTCGACCACGTCGCCGTTCTTGAATACCTTGTTTGCAGGATCGAAGCTATAGGTGAGCGGAACCATTCTTCCGTTCACGCGCGCGCCCACGGTGTGCTCTCCCAGCTTGCTGTGAACCCGGTACGCGAAGTCGACCGGTGTGCTCCCGGCCGGCAGGTCGATCACGTCGCCGCCCGGCGTGCGGACGAAGACCTGATCTGCAAAGAGGTCCTCGGAGACATTCCGCATGAACTCGTTGTGGTCTTTGCTGTCGACATGCCAGTCGAAAAGCTGCTGCTGCAGAAAGGAGATGCGCCGCTCAAACTCGTTGTTGGCGCGACCGCCCTCTTTGTACTGCCAGTGCGCCGCCACCCCGAACTCCGCCGTCCGATGCATCTCCCATGTCCGAATCTGCACCTCAAGCGGTCGGCCGCTCGGCCCGATCACTTTGGTATGGAGCGACTGGTACAGGTTGCCCTTGGATTGAGCGATGTAGTCGCTAAACATGCCGGGGATCGGCGCCCAGAGAGCGCCCACTTCAGCCAGAACCCGGTAGCACTCATCCCGAGTGTGCACGATTACACGGAGGGCCGTGAGGTCGAAGAGGTCGTTGAACTCGAGCTGATGCTGCTGCATCTTGTTGTGGATCGAGTAGAGATGCTTGGGCCGTCCCTTTACATCGGCTTCGATTCCGCGCGCGGCCAGCATCGCCTTGAGGGCGTCCATCGCCTCGTCCACCTCGGCCTGGCGCTCGCCGCGGTTCCGTGCTACGAGCTGCGCGACCACTGCATAGGCCTCCGGCTGAGCATACTTGAAGGCCAGGTCTTCGAGCTGCCACTTGAGCTGCCAGATGCCGAGGCGATGCGCCAGAGGGGCGAAGATCTGCAGAGTCTCGTTCGCCATGCGAAGCTGGCGCGAAGGCGAAAGCGAGCTGAGAGTGCGCATGTTATGAAGCCGGTCGGCTAGCTTGATAATGATAATCCGGAGGTCCTTTGCCATCGCGACAAAGATCTTGCGCAGGTTGGCCGCGTTCTTGGCGGTGTCGGCCTGCTTCTTCCGCCGCGCGAGCACTGCCGGGCTCACCTCTTCGGCGGAGTCGGGCTCGTCTGCCTCTTTGCCCTCATCCACGCCCATGATCTGCAGCTTGGTCAGGCCGTCGACCAGGCGTTCGATCTCGGGGCCGAACTCCGCATGCAGCTCCGACAGCTCCACGCCACAGTCCTCTACCACATCGTGCAAGAGACTCGCCGCGAGAACGGGTTCAGCCATTTCGAGCTCTACCAGTATTCGGCACACCTCCACCGGGTGGACAATGTAGGGCTCGCCGCTCTTCCGAATTTGCCCTTTGTGCTTCTCGCGAGCAAAGCGGTATGCGCGCCAGACGAGCTCTGAATCGGCCTCTGGCCGATACTCCAGCAGGCGCTGCACCGCATGTTCGATTCGGCAGTCGAGGTCTCGAATAACGGCATCGTAGTCGACGCCGCTGGGGAGCGGAGGAGGCGGAGGTGGGGTCGCGGGCAAAGACATCGGCAAGCGCCTTCTGGAATGGGACCGGAGCCCATCGTCTGTCAGCCGGTAAGTGCAATTATACCACGCACAGCCCCTGGGAAAGCGAGCAGGAAAGGCCCCATTCGGCGTGGAAAGTCCGAGTTGAGCTGGAGTCGTTTGGTCCTCTGCGCTAATATGCCCGGACCGATCCGAGGGAGCACCGAACCGTTGGAAAACCGATGGCAAATGGGAGCGCTGGAGATTATCTCCGGCGCGCCGGGAGTTCTTTTCACTGCAAGTGTTTCCGAGGGGGCTGAGAGCTCCATAACACTCACGCCGCCAAGCTTCGAGATAGACGGCGGAGCAGTGAAGGACTTCCGATGCGTGGGCTGGTCCGGCCCTCTGGTCCACTCTTCCGGAGCGCACGAGGCGCTGCTCCTCTTCACCTCTGCCGCGCGGCCCGATGTCGCCCTCGAGGTGAAGCTGCTGCTCCACCCGGGCTCGCCATTCTTGCGGTTTCAGTACCGCCTCAGCGCGCAGGCCCCAACCGCGCTCACCAGGGTCCGCGGCCGCGACGCGATCGAGTACTTCGGCTTTACCGTTCCAAACGATTCGAGCATGGCGCTTACCGAGGTCCAGCTCAGCCACTTCGACCCCGTGGCGCACTCCTACCTGCCCGGCGAGACCCGCTACGCTCGCGAGGAGCTCGCGACCGGACAGCGCTTCCCGGGACCGATACTGCTAATCGATGCCGGCCCCGCGCGAATCCTGACCGCCTACGAACACGGCGCGGACTATCCCGATTCGTTCCTCGAATATGAGGTTATTGCAGGCGGTTCGCCGCAGGTAAAATGCCGGGCGCGCAAGGGAAACTACCATCCCGGGCAGCCACTCAGCGACGAGAGCCCGTTTGTCTCCGTCTGGTTCCAGCTTGGCCTCGCGCCGCTCGCGGAGGATGCTTTCCTGGCGCGTTACCGGCAGTTCTTTCTGAGCGAGGTCTCCGACAATCGTGAGTCGCGACGGCCCTACCTCTTCTACAACACCTGGAACCACCAGGAGCGTAACCGCTACTTCCGAGATCTCCCGTACCTCTACTCGATGACGCAGGAGAGGATGCTCGCCGAAATCGAAGTTGCCCACGCCATCGGTATCGAAGTCTTTGTCATCGATACTGGCTGGTACCAGAAGACCGGTGACTGGGAGGTCAACCTCGAGCGATTCCCAAACGGACTGCGCGATGTGAAGGCGAAGCTCGATGAGTACGGGATGAAGCTCGGCCTCTGGTTCAATCCGATCGTCGCCGCGCGCACTTCAAAGGTGTTTCTGAAGCATCCCGAGTACGTAATGTCGCGGGGTGGCAAGCAGGCGGACTGGGGTCCCATCTGGGAGACCGAAGAGAGCTATGGGATGTGCATCGCGTCGGACTATGCTGCCCATTTCGTCGAGACAATGGTCCGCCTCCGCCGCGAGCTTGGCGTCACTTACTTCAAGTGGGATGCCATCGGCCAGTACGGCTGCGATTCGCCGCACCATTCGCACGGCACGGAGGCGCAGCCGCCCGAGGAGCGCGCAGACCGGTACGCCTACGAGATGGGCCGATCCATGATCCGGATCGTCGAAGAAGCGACGAAGGAGTGCCCGGACATCATCGTCGACTTCGATATCACAGAGGGCGGTCGCTTCGTCGGCCTCGGATTCCTCTCGGTAGGTAAGTACTTCCTCGTGAACAATGGCCCCTACTTCCACGACTTCGATATCCCCTCGAGTGATAAGCGAGAGCCCGACACCATTAACGTCTTCTTCTACCCCGGCCCGGCGCGCCCCCGCGTCTGCCGCACCGGCGCGCGGTACGACCAGATTATTCCTTCGGTGCTGTTCCTCACGCACTATCTTCCGGAGGGTCCGCCGCTCGCCCAATGGAACAGCCTCACCGCGCTGATGCTCGGTGGCAATGGCATCTGGGGCGACCTGCTGGCCCTGAGCCCCGCGGAGATCGACCTCCTCGCAGGCGCGCTTCAGAACTACCGGCGCGTGGCTGCGGCCGTCACTGCGGCCTCTCCGCGGCGGATCGGCTTTGCGGGATCGAGCCCGGAGATCGTGGAGAAGATCGACCCGCAGTCGGCGTCCGGAATGGTGGCGTTCTTCACGGTGGCGGCGGCCGAGGTGACACATGTCACACAGAAACTGGCCATCGATGAATTGCGGGAGGTGGTGGGCGCCGATGCGTGGGAGATCCTCCCCGACGGCCGCGTTCGCCTGACCGTGCGACTCGAGCGCAACGGGGCGCGGCCGGTCTTCTTCCTCGGGGTGGGAGCGGCCCCATAGGCTTCCGGTGCCCCCGAGGCCCGGCATTGCATCGACCATAAGAGCGCCCTCCGGAAGCCCGCTTCCGGAGGGCGCTTAAGGTGCAGATTGCGCGTTCGCGGTTAAGCCTAACGAGCGGCCTTGTAGTGGTTGATCAGCCCGTTCGTGGACGAGTCGTGGCTCGTAACCCGCTCCGGCCCCGCGAGCTCGGGCAGAATTACCTTTGCAAGCTGCTTGCCAAGCTCGACCCCCCACTGATCGAAGGAGTTGATGTTCCAGATGATCCCTTGCGTGAAGATCTTGTGCTCGTAGAGTGCGATGAGCGAGCCGAGCGTACGCGGGGTCAGCTTCCGAAAGAGGATCGAGTTGGTGGGCCGGTTCCCCTGGAACACCTTATGTGGAATCAGTGCCTCCAGGGCTTCTCCGCTCATGCCGGCCTTTTCAAGCTCGGCGCGAACCTCCACTTCTGTCTTTCCGCGCATCAGCGCTTCCGTCTGGGCAAAGAAGTTCGAGAGCAGAATCGCGTGGTGCTCGCCGGTCGGGTTCTGAGTCTCGACCGGGGCGAGGAAGTCGGCCGGGATCAGCTTGGTGCCCTGGTGAATGAGCTGGTAGAACGCGTGCTGCCCGTTCGTGCCAGGCTCACCCCAGATGACGGGGCCGGTCGAGTAGTCGACGAACTCGCCACTGCGATTGACGCTCTTGCCGTTGCTCTCCATGTCGCCCTGCTGGAAATAGGCCGGGAAGCGGTGGAGATACTGGTCGTACGGCAGGATCGCCTGGGTCTCGGCCGAGAAGAAGTTGTTGTACCAGATGCCGAGGAGCGCGAGAATCACCGGCAGGTTGGAGCGCAGCGGTGCGGTGCGGAAGTGCTCGTCCATGGCATGCGCGCCGTCCAGCAGCGCCTCGAAGTTGTCCATGCCAATCGCGATCGCGATGGAGAGCCCGATAGCAGACCAGAGCGAGTAGCGGCCGCCGACCCAATCCCAGAACCCGAACATGTTGGCGGGGTCAATGCCGAACTTCGTCACCTCGGCGGTATTGGTGGACAGAGCCACGAAGTGCCGAGCGACAGCGCTCTCATTGCCAGCAGCCTTCAGGAACCACTCCTTGGCCGTGCCAGCGTTGGTGAGAGTCTCCTGGGTGGTAAAGGTCTTCGATGCCACAATGAAGAGGGTGGTCTCGGGGCGGCAGAGCTTGAGCGCCTCCACGATGTGCGTTCCATCGACATTCGACACAAAGTGGAGGTTCAATCCCTCCTGCGCATAGGGCTTCAGCGCCTCGGTTACCATCACCGGGCCCAGATCCGATCCCCCGATCCCGATGTTAACGACGTCCGTAATGCGCTCGCCCGTATAGCCCTTCCATGCGCCACTCCGCACCTGCTCGGAGAAGACTCGCATGTGCGCAAGCACGGCGTTCACCTCGCGCATCACGTCCTGCCCATCGACAATAATCGGCCGGTTCGTGCGATTACGCAGCGCGGTGTGGAGCACCGCGCGGTTCTCCGTGACGTTTATCTTCGCACCCGTGAACATCATCTCCGCCCAGTCCCGTACGCCGGCCTGCTCAGCCAGTGCAATCAGGAGCGCCAGCGTCTCATCGGTGATCCGGTTCTTAGAGAAGTCGAGCAGAATCTCTTCAAAGGTTAGTGAGAACCGGTCGAACCGATCGCCCTCTGCTGCGAAGAGATCGCGCATCTGTATCTGGGAAGCCTGCTGGAAGTGGGCGTCGAGCGCCTTCCAGGCCTCCGACTTTTTCAGGATAGTCATTACGGGTCCTCTTTCACTGATCGTGGCGGAGATGCGCCAGCCGGGTTGCATAACGTGGTGAGTGGCCGCGCTCGCCAATCGCCGTGAGCAGCCGAATGCACCGCTCCACTCCCACCAGGCTCATCTGGTAGCGCGGCTTATGGATGCCGTGGCTTGGAAGCGCAATCGAGAGCGTGGGGGCGAGCGGAGTAAAGAGAAGCGTCTGACTTCCGCTGCGGGCCGCTGAGAGATGGTGTTCCACCCCGGCATCTGCCAGCGAATCGGAGCAGCGAATGCCAAACGATGGGTCGATGAAGTTTCTGCCCTCAAAGATTCGGATCGCGGGCATATCGAGCCGACCCTCGCCGAGGTTCTGCACCTCCGGCACATCAGCATTCACAATGAGCTCCAGGTCGGGGGCGTGGCGCGCCAGAAACGTGACGGCCTTGCGGGCGACATCCATTGCGCACTCTTCCGCCATTACAAAGAGAGCGCCGACCTCAGGGCTGTTGAGGGCCAGCACCGCCTCAGCCACGGCATAAGCCGTCACGCGCGGATCGAGCGCTTTTCCCTCGATGGTATCCCCATCGAACCGCGCACTCTCCTTGAACGTGTAGACCGTGCGGTATGGCCGAATGCCCTCTCCGTGCAGCACCAGCCGGGTATCGTCCGCTTCATGAACCACCTGCCCCGTAACCGGAAACGCGCGGGATTCAGAAGCTGCAAGGTAGTCAAACGCCTGCAGCCGGGCATTGGCAAAAACAGAGGGATCGTTGCCCCAGAACCTGGTCACGAAGCCGCCGTCAGCCCGTGGGCCGTAGACGCAGCCGCCCACCTCATCTACATGCGCGACCATCACCGCGCGGAGCGCCGATGGGCTGTAACCCGCTCTATGAAAGAGAGTAAAGCCATCCGGAGTGTGCTCTGCCGTCCAGTCGTCGCCAAACCTCGCCCCGAGCAGCGCAAGCACGGGGCCACACGCGGTCCCTACCGAGGGCGCATCGGCCAGGGCTGCCAGAAAATCGAGGTCGACCATCCGTCTCTCCTATCGCAAGTCGGAATCGGCGCGCCCCCTGGATTGCAAAGGACAGCAGATGGAGCCATTTCCGAGCGCACAATGCTCAGGATGGCAGCCGATTGCACAGAATCACATTTAGTGAACGGGCCCGCCATCTCCTCCACAGTTTCCGGCCTGGTGGGAGCGCATCCCTACATCCCGGGAGCCAGTAACCGCCAGAGAAACGCCGGGTTCAGGGCGTCTGCAGGCGGACGGAGGCCGCCCAGAACGCTCATGAGCCGCTCCGCGACGGCCGGCCGGCCCTGAAGCCGCGACAGAGCACGGTCGAAAATGGCGGGGGCGTGGACCACTCGCTGGATCACGTCGCACAGGAGGTAGCGGCGAGAGAGCTCGGCCCGCCGGCGCTCGTAGGTACGGAGTAGCGCCGGGGTGAGGCCCCCGCCAGCCAGCGCGCTGAGCGTGACATCCGCTGCGATCTGGCTCCCCTGCAGCGCGAAGCTGACGCCTTCGCCCGTGAACGGGTCGATAAAGGAGGCCGCGTCGCCAACCAGCAGGATGCCCTCTGCCCCGGCAGGATGGCACACGTGCCCGAAGCATCCGATCGACGTGGGCGTCGCCTCAAGTGAAGCGCCCGAGAGCCTCTCCGCGAGAATTGGCGCGTACTGCTGCATGCTGTCGGAGATATAG
>JBBRJW010000026.1:0-10586 GCA_038218705.1 Chthonomonadales bacterium
GTTATCCACATAGGTGACGTTCAATTTGGCCATGCTGTCTTCCAGCGACTTTGTGAACTCCTCTGCGCTGCCAGTTGGCCCGATCTTCGTCGTGAGGTAGAACTCATCACGGCGGATGACACCCTGCTGCAGAGCCTTGCCGATGAGCGCTTCGCTCTGGCCATACCCGCGGGCCGTTTCGATGTGGTTTATCCCTACATCGAGGGCGCGGCGAAGTGTGGCGAAGGCGCGCTCTTCGCACTGCTCTTGCGTCTCGCCTCCTGCGGGCCCAATTCGCATGGCCCCGAAGCTGAGAACGGTTAAGTCCATCTCTGTCTTACCAAATCGTCGACGCAGCACGGTGAAACTCCTTTTCATCGGTTGACGGATGAGTTCGATCGGGATATACTGGAGGAGGCTCGCAGAATCGGGAGAGGTGGCCGAGTGGTCGATGGCACCTGTCTTGAAAACAGGACGCCCGCAAGGGCGCGCAGGTTCGAATCCTGTCCTCTCCTTCGATCTCAATCCGCGCGAACCAGCGCGGCAAGGGCCTCTCCGCTCTATGGACCTCCCGCTTGAGAATCTGACAGAAACCTGGGCTATTCAGGCTCGGAAAGCGTATATCGACGGACGCTTTGACGATGCGCTGGCGCACTGCGCGGAGGCGCGGCAGGATCACTCAAACAGCTCCGATGCCTCCTTCCTGGAGGCCCTGATCTATCTGATGTCCGACCGATTGGATGAAGCCGAAACGGCCATCCGTACTTGCCTCACCTCTGCCCCTGACTTCCCGAATGGAAACTGGCTTCTCGCCGGGTTGCTGCTCCGTCGATACGGTGAGAACGACCCGCGCGTTATCGCGGCTTATGAAGCCGTTCTCGCTTCCGAGCCCGAAAACCTCTATGCCCGCTGTGAGTGGGGCGATCTTCTGCGCGCTCTGGGCCGATCGGACGAAGCACGCGACCTCTTTGACGACCTTCGCGTCCGGCCCGTAGCAGACGAGGCCCTCCGGGTTGAGGCCGCATTCAAGCTCGGCTGTGTGGAGCTGGTCCTCGGCCGCAATCTGGAAGCCCATGCCGCCTTCCAGCAGGTGCTGGACGTGGCCCCGGACTACCTGGCTGCCGACGAGATGGCGGCTCTCGCGGCAAGCGATCTCCCCAACCTGTAATCCCTCGCGAACGGACCTCACACTGGTTTCGCGATTCTCAGTCTACCCGCTTCCGCCCACGGATTGCCTTCACGCACACTGCCCGTTCGGGGCAGGCGCACCTTGGTCTGTGCCTCTCAGGATGTCGCGGGAGCGCCCATTCACCAAAGATGAATGGGATGAAGCGAGCGGGACAAACGTTCAGTCCTTGTGCGTTAGGGAGATCTGCAGCGCTCCTGGTACAGCCACGGCCACTTGTTGGCAATCACCGAATTGGACTTAGGTGCGCCGGCCCTGGCGCCTGCCATAACGCGGGAAGCCGGGCGCGCGAAATAGTGCGCCCCCCCCCCGTTTCCGGCGAGCGCGCTCGCTGGCAGCCTGCCAATGCGCGCGAGATAGTGCGCCCCCCTTGGCCCCCCAAATTTTTGGGGGAAAAAGGGGGCGCACGGCCTGCCCCAGGTGCCCGTGGATTGGCCGCGGCCGAGGGGCGCAGGATGCTTGACAGCCCGGTGCCGACACTCTATAATCGACAAAAGTATCGGGATTCTCAGAGAGATTTGGAATCCTGCCACCATCAGTTGATTGCTGGACGTAGGAGCGTGGGCAGAATGTCCTCCGCAGACGAAGGGCAGACACCAGGGCTGTCGCACGAGAAGTCGGTGTTTCAGCAGAGGGCCGCGACCTTCGGGAGCTCCTTGCCAGCGGCGCTGTTTGCGGCCGGCGTGGTGCTGCACGGGATCATGCTCCTCTCCCTGCGCTTCGGCTGGCTGAACTCGCTGTTCAACGATAGCGTCCATCGCTTCGGTCCCGGCTGCGACTTCTTCAGCATCTATGCCGCCGGCGTAAAAGCCAGGCTGGGCGAGTCGGTGTATACCATCGGCGGGCATGTGGAAGCGGTTCCCTACGCGTACGCGTTTCGATACGCGCCCATTGTGGCCAGCACGCTGGGCGCGGCACTGGCGAGGCTCACGGCACCCCAAGCTTACGGGTGCTGGCTGATCCTCTGCGAGATCACCCTTCTGGTCAACGTACGGCTCACCCTCCTCCATGCGCCAGACTCGCGGACAGGCCTTCTGGCCGCGAGCCTGTGGCTGCTGTTCGCCCCCTACTACCTGGAGCTGTACGTGGGTCAGTTTACGCTGCTCGCCACGAGCCTTGTCTTCTGGGCGGCGCTGATCTGGCTGAAGCGGGAGCGTCCCGGCACGGCAGAAGAGGGCACAGGGAGGGCGGCGGCCGCGCTGGCAGAGTGCCTGTTTGCGGCTGCCATCGTCCTCAAGATGTTTCCGCTTCTATTTGCCCCGCTGGCGCTCCTGCGACGCCGCTGGCATGGTCTCGCCATCGGTGTCGTTGTGCTTGCGGTGAGCTCCTGGGCGTATTTCGCGCGCTTCCCTGCGGACGTGGCCATGTTTGCCGATACAAATGGCGCTCCGGCTCCGAGCTGGCATGCGGGCAACCAGGGGCTGATGGCCCTCCTCTACGCGCTGAGCGGCGAGCATCTCGCGCAGTACCTGCTCCTGCGCCGGTGCACTCTTGCGTTTATCCTAGCGGCTATCGGGCTGCTGATCTGGCGGGCGTGGATTGAAATACGGCGCGGCGCGGCTGCTGCACCCGATGGCGACCACGGGGATCGTGAGTGGATAGGGCTCTACGCAGGCCTGGCCTGCGTCTATCTGCTCGGATACAAGGACGTGTGGGAGCACCATTACGTTATGCTCCTGCCTGCGCTGGTCCTGATGGCTCTGCGGCGTGAGAGGCTGATCCTCTGGGCTCCGGCCGCTGCCATTATCTGCCTGCCCGGCCTCTTCCGGCTGTATGATGTGCCGCTGCTGGGCTACAACGAGGACCCCCAGCTCTACTGGCGACCGGCGGTCTCCCTGCTCCACCATGCGCTCAAGCCCATCGGGCCCCTCTGGCTGCTGGGCGGGCTCTGCCTGCGCGCGCTTCCGAGTGCCCGGGTGGCGGCTCTGCCTGCAGCGCGGCCAACCCTGCTGCGCCTGACAGGTGCGGCCGGGTTAATGCTGCTTGTATGCTTCGGCCGATGGGCTGCTGCGGCGATTTCCGAGCAGAATGCGCTCTCGCCGCAGCTCGCCTGGCCTGCATCTGTTTTTCAGATGCAGCGGCGCCGCGAAGACTGCGGCCCGGCCGCGCTGGCGGCAATATGCCGGCACTACGGTATTCGCGCCACCGAAGAGGATATTGCTGGCCTGGCGGGGACCACCGGCCTCGGCACCTCTATGGAGGGTCTGGCCGCTGCGGCCCGGCAGAAGGGGCTCAGCGTGCAGGGAGTCGAAGCCACTCCCGAGGAGCTCAGCAAGCTGCCGCTTCCGTGTCTGCTCTACTACAGCGCCGGCCACTTCGCGGTACTCACGGGTGTTCGCGCCGGTCGCTTCTATCTGGCGGATCCCTCGCTGGGGCAGCGGATCTGGGATCGGGAGATGCTGGCGCGGCACTGGTCGCGGGTTGCGCTGCTGGTGGGCCCCGGGGAAGCATCTTCGGCGCATTAGCGCGCCGGATACGGACCAATTTCAGGGATATGCAACTATGGCGGAGCAGATCCGCGCCCCGCGAGCTTCAAGTCCAACCCCCGTCCCCTTTCCGAACCGCTCCGAAGCAGCGCAGCGCACTTGTGCGAGCGCGGGGGCTCGATTCGCGCCGCTTCTTTCGCTCGGGAAGTGGTGACCGGAAGCCTGGTGCCCCTGGCGCCGGCCCCTCGCCCAAGCGGCGTTGACTGGCTTTGACCTGTACTCTGGTACGCCTGCCAACCCCGGGAAGTCGGTCCTCTTTCCTTCCTCCTTCCACCGTTCCTCCCTGTCGCTACGTGGCAGGCATCGAAGTACCAACTCTCCAACACCCATTCTCTTCCAAAGACAGCGGCCGAACTATTTTTGAAAATAGTTGGGCGGACCTGTATTTATTTCACTTCTCGCTCCTTTATATATCAGGAGGGCTCGGCTGCGCTGCCTGTTAGTTACCGGTGGCGCGACGACCGAGCTATCCAGCAATCGGTGCGCTCAGATGGAGGGAGGCAGGGTCGGGAAGATGAGCCAGGCGACTGGAGAGGATGGTTCGACGCGCCCGAGATGTGGCTTGCAGCGCTCTTGCTGCAGCCCATGTGAGCACGAGGAGATCGACGTCACACGGGGCCTCTGTTTGGAGTGCCTGCGGCGTGAGGTGATGCGGCTGGCTGCCGGGTGGAGGCGGACCAGCGGCCAGGGGCTGCCTTCCGACGCGGCAGAGGACTGCGCGCAGTTCGTTCTCCTGGAGATCCAGGTGTACCGAGCAAGGATCCAGGCGGTACCAGCGCAGGGCCGAGCGCGGTATCTTCAGCAGTGCCTGGGTAACGGGGTCGCCAGATGGGGGCTGGCAGAGGCGCGCCGTCTCAGCAGGCATTTGCCATTGGATGAGGTGGGCGAGCACGCGCTGGTGATCGTCGGGGCCGTCGCATCGGCTGCGCGGGAGGCGGAGGCGGCAACCATTGCTGAGGTGGATCTGCAGCGCGCCTTGATGACGCTGACGGACCGGGAGCGTGCGCTGATTGAGAACCGGGCGGAGGATCCGGAAAATCCCGCGGAGGGCAAGCGTGACGGCGCCCACCGCAATGCGTTGATGCGCGCCCGGCAGAGACTGTTTCGGCAGCTGGAACCCCGCTCGGAGTGACGGACCGCCTGTTCACCCCTTTCAACAGAGTGCAGAGAGGGGACCAGAAAAAATATTCTGCCATTTTTCGGTTCGGGGTGTGACAAACGGGCTTCTCGCCTACTTGAATAATATAGGGGGGAATCGTTTCGATGGTTTTCGCGACGTGATAGCGGCGCGCTCGAGCGCGCGCCCAGATGAGGGGGCGGAACGGATAGAATGCGAGGAGGCGGCAATGGCAGTGCGTTATGGCAGCATGGGAGCTCGGTTGTACCGTATGGCAGGGCGGCATGGGTGGGTATTGACGGGCTGCGCGCTCGCGGCAGCGGTCGTCGCCGTTCTCCCTACCGCGCAGATAGGCGTGGGAGCCGCGCTTCTGAAGGGCCTGGTCGGAAGCTACCTCTATGAGATCGACCACACCACGACTCGTAATCCGAGCCTTGCCGTTGCAGCGATTAACTACCCAAAGGGAATAACGCTCTCGTGGGATTACTCCTGCTGGGACGGGAACGATTTTGCGCCTTTGGGGCCCCCACACTACTGGCTCGATATGCCCGACTGGGTGGCTCCAGATCCGCTCCGACCCCAGAGCCACTGGGGCTGGACGAGCGAAAGCACTTATACGGATCCAATTCCCCTTATCCCGGGGCGCGCCTATACCTACACTCTCCAGGCGTGGGCCGAAGATCGGCCACAGTGCCTGGATGCTACCGGTCATCCGCTGCCCACACCTCCGCCCGGGGCTAATCCGCGGGATATCTATGTGCGGAATACGGAAGGCGGCTCCACCACCTTTACTTTTACGCCGGCACAGATTCTCGCCTCGGCAAACCAGGCCGTGGATAGCCGGCTCGATCTTCGCTTCTCGGAGAACCATCCGCTCGACTTCCAGTTCGCAAATCGCGTCTACCGCGGCGGCCTCTTTGTAGGCAATGCTCCCGATCCCTCGCGAGTCGGCCGATCGTTCGTGCAGTTTCAGAACTCGGCCGCTGCAGATGGAACCTTTCCGTTCGCGGCCGACCTCGCGGTAAACGCAACCCGTCTGGCCGCTTCCGGCAGCGTTACCGTTGGTGCGCAGAGGGTGAGCTGGGATGGCGACACGGCCGGCCTGAAGTGGACGAGCGCACCTGCTTTCGATCCCACTCGGGCCCCGATTTCGCAGACCTTCACCTGGAACCAGGCGAGCCCGCAATCTGCCTGGCTCAACTTCGGGGTCGCCGATGCGCTGGGATCCGTGCAAGGCAATGGCCCGCTCTCCTTCGGGCTGGCCGCAACCAACGAGGGCTCCACGGGCTGGGCTTATCTTGCCAAGACCGAGTACGATCCGAATCTCGGGCCGCGCCTCCTCTCCGTGGGAGGATCGCCGATCAACGTGTCACGGATCACCTTCTCCTCTCTGCCGCTTTCGTGGGGTTATTCCGCCAGCGGCCGGGTCTGGCTCAACGGCCCTGCGCCAGCGGGCGGCGCAACGGTGCGCTTTCACTGGAGAAGCGCAGGAGGATTTGGATGGAGCTCAGCCGGCGGAGCGAATGACGTGGTGGTTGCAGCCGGGCAGTCGAGCGCTGCCTTTGAGATCGAGTTCGGCGTACCGCCCAATGCCCAGACCTGGAACGCGCCTTCGCTGGTGGAGGTCTCCGCTCTGGTGGTCGAGAGCTGGAACCAGCACCGACCGGTAACCGTGCCGGCTCGCTCAAGGTTCCCCATCAACGCAAACGCTGGCTGGTAGTCGACTTATGGAGGCGAGGATGCTCACGGTACGGACCCGTCGCACGACAATAACGGCCCTCTGCCTGCTCGGCCCCATTCTCGCGGCCGGCTATGCGGCAGCACGGCGCCACCGCGGGGCGGCTCCGCCCACGCTGCACTACCGGGCTGCCAGCTACGGGGGCTTTGATGCCGCAACGGCTCACTCGGCTCTGCGGCAGCCATCGGCGAATGGAACCGCGCTCGCGGCAGTAGAGACCGCCTACGCCGCCGGCCACTATGAAGAGGCGAGGCGGCTCGCGGATGGGCTGAGGCCCGCCGATTCCGAGCCGCCCATGGAGAAGAAGCGCACGGTAGCCGCCAGGCTGCTGGCCGCTTACGCCACCGCCAGAGAGGGCGATTTCCGCGGCGCGCGGGAGCAGTTTGCCACCGTGCGCGATCTGGCGGAGCCGCTGCCGGACCACGGCGCGCGGCCGCTGCGACTGGGCATACCGGAGCCGACTCTGGAGGAGGAGGCCGCTTTTCAGCATGCGGTCTGCACCCTGAAGGTGGAGGGCGGGGCCGAGGCGGAGAGCGAGTGGAAGTTCTTCATGGAGCGCTATCCGCAGTCGATCCTGGTGCACGCAGCGATGAAGCGAACCGCGCGGCTGCACCATGGCGATGTGCCGGCTGAGACCGAGCGCGTGTGGAAGCATGCGGTGGCGCTGCAAGTCGCTCACGACCGGGCGAGGCGGCGGGAGGCATCGCTCTGCGGACCGGCGTGCCTGGCGGAGGCGCTGCGCCTGCAGACAGGCAAGCGCGCCGATACGCACGCGCTGGCCGCGGAGACTGGCGCAAGCGACCAGGGAACCACGATGCTCGCCATAGCCAGAGCTGCCCGGCGGCGCGGCCTTTCGGCGCAGGGACTGAGGCTGACTCCTGCCGGGCTGCGGGGGCAGAAGCTGCCGCTGATGGCGCGTGTTCGGCCGGCGCACTTTGTGCTGGTGGAGAGCGCCTCGGGTGAGGGCGTGGATGTTTATGATCCGGTTCGGGCCAGCGCGGGGAATGGGATTCACCGCCACCTGAGCTGGGCGAGCTTTTCGAAGGAGTGGACCGGCGCAGCGCTGACACTGAGCCGCGCCGATGTGAGCAGCCGGGGAGGTGAGGCACGATGAGACGATCTCGACAGTGGCATCCATTTTTGCGCGCAATCGCTGGCCTGACCGCCCTGGCGACCGGCAGCCTCGCGCCGCTCACGGCCGTGGCGCAGGCCCGCCAGGCGGCGGCCGAGCAGCAGGCTCGTCAGCCACAGCCTCGGCCGGAGCTGCCTGCCGGCCTTACCCAGACCCCGGACGCCGCGCTGCGCAAGCGTATTGCCGCCCGCGAGGCGAAGGCGCACGTTCAGAAGGACGTCGCTCCGATGAACGACGCCGAGCTCGCCCGCTTGCGGGGAAGCGGCCCCTATCGGAACCGCTTCTTCACCGGCGCGCTTCCCTGGCAGCGCTCGCTGCGGGACGTGAACCTCTGCAATGGCAACCTCTTTAAGAGCTTTACCGACATCCAGGTGAAGCCGGCGCGTGGGGCGGGCCTCGCCCTGCAGCGCACCTACAACTCCAACGACGACCGGATCGGCCCGTTCGGCGTTGGCTGGACTCATGCATACGATATCCGCATGGAGGAGGAGCCTCAAGCTGCGGATCCGGAGAGCGGCCTGGCATCTAACGCCAATATGGCCGATCGGAGCGACTTCTTCGGCGGCAAGCACCGCTACCACCGGGATGCCGATGGCCTCTACAGCCCGCCTGCCTACCTCTACGATGAGCTCGACAGCGACTATGACCGCTTCCTGACCGACGGCCCTGCCAAGGTGCTTGCGGATACCGACCATTCGATGGACGGCACGACCAAGCACTTCGTGGCAAACGGCAGCGAGCGCCTCTGCGACTCCATTACGGACCGGTACGGCAACCAGACCACGCTCGCTTACGAGCAGACGGTTACGCTGGGCGATGGCACAAGCAAGCGACTCCTGACAAAGGTGACGGACCCCTCCGGGCGGCATCTGGACTTCACCTGGTCCGACCTGAATGCAGCGAACCCCGGTCAGCCCGCCTGGCGGATTACGCAGGTGGACGGGCCGATGTACTCGGTGCGGTACGACTACTATACCGATGCCACAAGCCCCAATGCGGCAAACGAGCTCTATAACCTTAAGGCCGTCACGCTCGATCCAGAGGGACTCAGCCGCACCACCACCTACGCTTACACGCAGGTGACAGATGCGCAGGGCGTCAGCGAGAATGGCTACCTGGCATCTATTACTGATCCCCTGGGGCATAGCGCCGCGTTTACCTATTCGCTCAGTGTTCCGCCGGACGTCTGGTCGCTCTCGTTCACCGGGACAGCCTGGGTAGAGAGCATGAGCGAGCCAGGGAGTGGGGGCCCACTTGTCTGGACGGTACGTGCGGCGACTTACGGCGAAACGGCCTACGAGACTAATTCGCAGGTTCCGCAAAAATTCGGAGTGGGTATCCAGCACGACGGTATGCTTCGGGTTACTGGTATTGGCGCGGGGGGCGCCGACGACTCGCAGGAAGCGCTCGTCTACATGCACGCATATGATAGCGCCAACAACGGCATTCGGGACTATGGATGGGACACTACGACCTTTATGGGCACGGATCCCAACTACCATGGCGATCTCGGCTGCCGAACCATAAATCGCACGTTCGGGCCGCACGGAAACGTGCTAATGGAGCGCCAGGAAGGAGCGTCCCCGGCGGTAAGCACGGAAGTCTACTACAACGGCAGCCAGTACTTCCAGAAGCAGGGAGTTACCGATGCAATCGGCCGCACGAGCTTGATCGGAGTCGGTACGAGCAAGGCAGGTACTCCTGGCGATCCTGACCTGAATCCAGGCGACCGGGGCAGTGTTCTCTGGGCCAAGGATGCACAGTATGGCGATGGATCGCTCAATCCATCGGGACCGCGCGTCACCTATACGTATAACGCCTTCGGCCAGAAGACGAGCGAAACGAGTCTTGCGCACGTGACGACTCAGTTCATCTACGGCGATACCTGGGGCAACCTGACCGAGGTGATACAGGACCCCACGCCCACGCCCTCGGACGGCAACGCTCACCTTAACCGCATCACGCGGATGAGCTATGACGAGGCTGGAAATGTTCTCACCTCCACCGACCCTCTTGGCCAGAGGAGAGTCTTTACGGTCAACTGTCTTGGTCAGCCCACCCGCGCCGAAGTGCCAGCCAGACTGGACGCCCAGGGCAACGTTATTGCGCCCGCCGAGGCGGTGACCTACTCATACGGCTCGAACGGCCGGACCGAGAGCGTGACCGATCACAGGGGAACGACTGTCCTGACATACGAGACTGGCAATGACCGCGTCGCAAGCGTCACCGACCCGGTGACTGGCACGACCGCCTACACATACGGAGTTAACGGCGAGAAGCGAACAACCACCCTTCCCGGCGGAGCGGTCATTACCTTCACCTACGGCCATCCTGGCGACTTCTCCTCCCAGGACAAGTGCCTTTCACAGGACGATCCGAACAGCATCTCCCAGAAACTGACGAATGTCACTGATGACCAGGGGCGGCGAACAGACTACGTCTTTGACGTGGCGGGCACGCTGCGCCAGGCGCGATCCGATCAGACATTCGATACAAGCGGCACTCTGAAGAGCTACTGCCAGACCGATTACCTGTACGATGATCTCCCTGCATATCAGGCTCTTGTGGGCACTCCCCGCAAGATTCTAATGGCCGTTACGTCCTCGTTCTACAAAATCGATGCTTACGGGCAGTTGCAGGGACATCTCATTTCCCGCAACGATTACACTTCCGACAAGGTCGGCCAGCGACTCACTAACACAATCTCAAGTCAGCCGCTCAACCCCGATGGTACGCCCGCCGTCAACGCGGACGGCTCGCCGCAGCTCCAGAGCCGCACCGAGCACTACACCTACGACGCGCTTTCTCGGCTGACCGGCGTGGACTATGGCGACGGCCAGACCCAGGGCTACGCCTTCGACGCGATGGGAAATCGCACGAGCAAGCAGGATTCCGCCGGCGGGAGCGAAACCTACTCCTACAACGCGGCGAACATGCTCGTCTCCCAC
>JBBRJW010000027.1:0-10506 GCA_038218705.1 Chthonomonadales bacterium
AGAACCGGTCACCGCATGTCTCGATGACCCCGATCAAGGACTTTCGGAGGAGGCCCTGGCAGCGAGCGACGTGTTAATCTGGTGGGGGCATGCCCGGCACGGGCAGGTGTCCGACGATAGCGCTCGAAGAGTGTTTCACCACGTGCATGATCGCGGCATGGGGCTGATGCTCCTCCACTCCGCGCACTACTCCAAGCCGCTGCAGTGGGTGCTCGCCTGCCCGGGCCATCTGAAGGGCGGATGGCGTGAAGCCCGGCCCGCTGATACAGAGCAGATTCGCGTCTGTGCGCCACAGCACCCCATCGCCGAGGGAGTGGATGACTTTACTCTCGAGCAGGAGGAGATGTATGGGGCGCCGTTTGACGTTCCTCCTTCGCAGTGCCAGGTCTTCCAGTCGTACTTCCCGCTGGGCGGCGAGTATTTCCCCTCCGGGCTCTGCTGGAGCGCCGGACGCGGCAAAGATCCTGCATTTACGTCCGGGCCGGGCAATGGGATTGGCGAGGGAGAGGGCGCCGGGCGCGTCTTCTACTTCCGACCCGGCCACGAGGAGTATGGGACCTACTACCACCCCATGGTGAAGCGAATTGTACTCAATGCAGCCCTCTGGCTGGCACACCGCACGTGATCGATGCTGCCGCCGCCGGAACTGCGGGTGTCAGCGTCCTCATTGTAGAGGGGCGCGCGCTCTACCGCGACGCGCTCGCTGCGCTCCTCGACGGCTTCCCGGGCTTCACAGTTGTGGGCACTGCCGCGGACGTGCTGGAGGCGGTTCATGCGTGCAGGCGCCTCTGCCCGCAGGTTGTCCTGCTCCAAGTCCAGAGCGATGCCGACCCGCTGGAGCACGAGCGAGCCGCGATGGCGATGCGGGCCTACTCTCCCGGCCTGATCTCTGCAGTCATCCTCGAAGGCCCCGTTGTCACGGCCCTCCCCGGCTTCGACTGTGTTTTTACGGCGCGACTGGACGGCCGGGAGCTCGCCCGGGAATTATGGCAGATCATTGCGCGCCGAACCCATGAGGAGGCGCACATCCGGCGGGAGATTGGCGGCCGCACAATAACCGCGCGGGAGGGTCAGATCCTCCTGCTCGTCGCGGAGGGGCTGAGCAACAAGGAGATCGCGGGCCGAACGGGCATCGGCCTTCAGACCGTGAAGAACCACGTAAGTCACCTCCTGGAGAAGCTCTCGCTGGAAGATCGGACGCAGCTCGCGCTCTATGTGCAGTCGTCGGACAGATCGGAGGAGGAACGCACCTGATCGTCGGGGGATGTCGCTGCCTCTGGTTGATCCCACCCTAGCGCAAATACTGAAGAGAGGAGCGGATTCCACCGGTAGTAGTGGGCCGGTACCTCGTCCCGAGTCATCCAGCGCATGGATCGGCTCTCGAATCCAGGGGGCAGCTCGGACTCGGCCGATGCACGAGCCACATATAACACGACGGAGTATCCGGCAGCCTCGCCACTCCATGTGAAGTGGCCGAGCACACGCGGCCTGTCGAGAGAGAGGCCTGCCTCCTCGTAGCACTCCCGCCGGACGGTCTCCTCGAGAGACTCACCCTCTTCTATGCGGCCACCCGGGATGCACCATCCACGCCCCTCGATGTCCGACACTGCAACCCGCCCGTTCCGGTACACGAGCGCCAGCGCTGCTGCGGCCGCCCGTGGGCTCTCCCCTGCACTCACGCAATCGAAGCGAAGAGTTCCACCCTCCCATTCAGCGGTTGGATACAACATCGCGGTCTCTCCCGGAAGCAGCCAGACCGCATGCGCATGCGGTTATTGCGAGTTTACAAGCGGAAGGGAACGTGCTACAATAGGTCGATTCGCCCATCAACGAGCAGCTGCCGGCGCCGCTGGCGGGAGACCCGGGGCTGCCACCACTGCCCCCAGTACGTCGCGGAGCGGAACCGGGCCGAAGAACCTGCTGTCCTCGGAAACGCTCTTATTATCCCCCAGCACCACCAGCATGTTTGCCGGTACGGTGAGCTTCGGCCGCCGCGGACGAGCCGGATCCGGAGTCTGCTCGTAGTAGTCTGTGAGGTCATTCATGACTGAGTAGTAGCGCAGCGCATCTGCCGTGGCATCGATCTCCTCACCTGGCAAACGGTAGACGCGCTTGATTATAACGTCCCGGTCCTTCCTTATGAGCACGATATCTCCGCGCTGCAGGGCGCCCGTCAGTCGGCTCCGGCGGCGAACCAGAACCACCTGGCCGTCGTGATAGGTGGGCTCCATGGAAGCCCCGCGCACCACGCCCATCCGGAACGTGCTGACAAAGAAGGCGCCGAGAAGCAGGAAGAAAACGATTAGCGCCGTCTGGCGGCGAGGCGAGGCACCCATAAGTTTCAGCTCCCCTCCTCCGGATCAGAACCTGCGCGGACGTGCGCCATGCGCTGCAGTATACCTGTACGGAGGAATGCGTGTTCGACAAGATTCTTGGCTCGTTAACCAGCGCCGACCATGGCGCAACGGTGCTCCTGGTGCTCGCGGCAGTGGTTCTCCTGCTGTTTGTCGGCCTTCTGGCCGCGATTGTAAGCGTTCGCCGGCTTAACAGAAAGCTCCAATCACTGATGAGGGGCTCGGGCGACGCCAATCTGGAAGAGGTTCTCAATCGCCATATGGACCGGGTCGAGGACGTGGACCGCCGTATCGAGGCTGTGGAGCATGCTGCGGCAGTTCTTCAGGCTCAAGCTCCCGCGTGCCTGCAGCAGGTTCGGCTACTTCGCTTCGATGCGTTTCCGGACGTTGGCGGGGAGCAGAGCTTCGCCGCAGCCATACTCGATGGCAGGGGTGACGGCATTGTGCTCTCCAGCGTCTTCAGTCGCGCGGATGTACGAATCTACGCTAAGTCCATCCAGAACGGCCATGCGAGCCACACACTCTCCCTCGAAGAGCAGAGTGTCCTGAGCCAATCGTCGTGACTCCAACTGCCTTCCGACTCCCAGCTGCCGAGGTCGCATCCCGATAAACATGGCTGACTACAACGAGCGTCTGATAATTGACCGGTGCAAGCAGGGCGACCAGGAGGCGTTTGACATTCTCGTACGTAACTACGAGCGGCGCGTCTACAACCTTGCATACCGACTGAGCTCGCACTACGACGAGGCTAACGACATCAGTGTCGACGCCCTGCTCCGAGTGTTTCAATCCATTCGCCTGTTTCGCGGGGACTCGAATTTCTCGACCTGGCTTTTTCGCATCGTAACGAATGTCTATCTAGATCGCCGCAAACGCACGCGGAACAAGCAGCACCTCTCGCTCGAAGAGTATATCGAGCTCGAGGAGAACAGCGTTGCCCGACAGATCGAGGACCCCGCCCCTTCACCGGGCGTGGCGGCCGAAATGAATGAGCGAACGGGAGTACTGCAGGCGGCGATCTCGTCCCTTCCGGATTACCAGCGAGTTATGGTGGTGCTCTACCATACCGAGGGACTCTCGTACGAGGAGATCGCGAGCGTCCTCTCGCTGCCAATTGGCACTGTGAAGTCCCGACTGAACCGGGCCCGGCTCGTACTCCGGCAGAAACTTCAGCCGCACCAGGAACTATTCTAATAGAGATGTCGTCGAAAAACGGACGGTCCAAATTGCCGGGCGAGAATAAAGTCCGGTGGGCCTGTGATTCGGGATCTAACATCCAGTCGATATCGCGTTATACTGGTTGGCTTACGGCTGCGGCCGACCGACCGGGCCGCTCTTTTTCACGGCGTATTGCCGAGACCAGGAAGCTGAACTATGCAGTGCGAGAACGCTTCAAACCACTTCTCAGACCTAATCTCGGGAGACCTCGAGAAGCCCCTGGCGGTATCGCTGGAGAATCATATCGAGGCGTGTGAATCCTGCCGGGAGACAGTTGCCGGGCTGCGAAGGGCCTGGGAGAGTCTCGATTCCATGCCGCTCGTAGATCCGCCTGAGTTCTTTCACGAGAACCTGATGGCGAGAGTGGGAGCAGAAGCACAGGATAGAGCTGCTCATCGAATCTCCTGGGACTGGCGGGCAATCTTTCGTCCTCGCTCGCTCGCGTATGCGGCCACCGCCCTGGTAGTGGTCCTCGCCGGCTTCGAGGTGGTTCAGAGTGAGCGAGCTTCCCTCGGCCCTCTCGGCATGATAACGAGCCTCCTCCGTCCTGGAGCTGAGGGCCCTGCCCTCCAGGTGAAGCGGGCCGAGTGGCAGCCGGCCGGCGGCGTTGGACAGCTGGTTCTGCACATTCAGCCGAAGATCTCCATTTCCGGTGCGATTCACTTTACGCTTCAGCGGGACGAAGCGCTCGCGGCTGTCGAAGCGCGACAGGATAATATCCTCGCCGCTGACCGTGAGACAGAGATCGTAGCGCCGATGGATCGGGCAGCGGTTCCCGAGGCCGTTACAGTCTATCTCGTCTCCCGAAACAGGGCGGGCACGCTGGTAATGACGCCGGAGGCGATACCGCTCGCTGTGCGCTGATCCCGTTCTTGAGCACTTGAGTGAGGGCTGCTATCTCCGCCGAGATCGCGGCCCTCACTCTTCGTCTTTCTCACCGCTCTCCTGGCTGCGGTATCAGCTCAAGCGAACTGAGAATGGAGAGCGCGAGCGCCTTGCACGTCGCTCCCTTTGCCCGGGGATAGGTGACCATCGCCATCACGATTTTAGGCCGCTCGCCTGCGGCGATCGCCTCAACTTCCGTTCCCTCTCCCGACGAAGTGTATCGCCAGGCCGGATGACCATCGACGTCTGCACTCCGGACGAAGGGCGCAGGGGGAGCCGATTCCCAGCTGCGGACGGTGTCATCGTGCGTGCTGTCCCGCACAACGAGGCGCATCTCGTCAGGCCCCGTCCATGCCAGCGCATGGCCGTCATTCACGTGCTTCCACCCTGGCGGAACGCCAATCGCCCACCATCCATCCGCGCCGACAGGGCTCATGATATTGAAGTCCGCTCCCGCGATTGCCGGCGCATCCTGCGGGAATCGGCGTGCCTGCATCACCGCAGCGGCCAGGCAGAGCAGAATGGCCAAGATGGCCCCCACGGAAGCGCCACCGGTCCGCCGCTCCTCTGGCGGTATCAGCGCATCGGGCATGATAAACATCGCTGCCAGCGCCCCGCCCGCCAGGCCTCCGAGGTGGCACCAGTTATCGACGTTCTGAATGGAGAAGCCAATCGCGAGGTTGATAAACGCGATAGGAAGCAGCTGCCGCAGCATGGAAGCTCGCGCCTCCTCGCGGACAATTGACCTGTACCGAATCGGAAAGGCCAAACCCGCTCCCACAAGCCCGAAGATCGCGCCCGAAGCGCCAAGCGATGCTGCCGGCGTGTGGAGGAAGCTCCCGATGTTGCCAGCGATTCCCGCCAGAACGAACAGAGTGATATACTTTCGCCAGCCGTAGATGCGCTCCATGGCAGCCCCGAACATCCAGAGCGAGAGCGAGTTTACCAGAAGGTGAACGAGGCCGCCGTGCAGGAAGATGGGCGTGATCATGCGCCACCACTCCCCCTGCCGAATCAGCACATTCTCCTTATCACCAAATGCTCGGTCGACCGCGCTCGAGAACTCCATAAACTGGCCATGACCCGCCGCGACCATTCCTAGAAATACGGCGAACAGAACGGCCAGGATCGCCAGCGTGGCAGGCGCCTGCATGGGAGCTCGGCTCCGTTGAGGACGGGATTCGATGGTTACAAGCCGGGGCCGCACCGGGCGGTCCTCGGGTCCATTGGTCATTACTGGCTCCTGGTCGGCCCGTACGGCCCGACGGGTTACAAATGGGGAGCGCCGACACTCTCCCTACGGGGATACGTCGACTCCTCCGAGAATATCGGCAGGTTTCTCACGCACCGCCAACGCGGCGGCGGAGAGGCGCACGCCCAATATGATATAATAAACGGGTTCGCTGCTCTTCGGCCAGAATGGCTGGGTGTGGGAGCGATCTCGACCACTGCACGGTCAAACACACAGAACCCGGCCACCCTCCGTTGGCCTGACAGGGCGGACAGCCATGTTCCAGGCTGGGTTGCCTTCCTCGCACATACCAGCGGGGGAGAGAGGATTTCTCGATGCGCCTATTCAGGCCCCTGCTCGGGGTTGTGCTCGTCATCTCCCTCATACTTAACGCCATTCTATGGGCTCGGTACCGCAACCAGCGCATGATTATGACGGTTAACGGACAGTCCGTGACCAAGCGCAACATGGACGACTATCTCGAGCAGCAGTTCGGCCCGACCTACAAAGCGATGATCGTTCAGCGTATGTTGATTGACCAGGAGGCCCAAAAGCAGGGCGTCTCGCCATCCGATACCGAGGTGGACGAAGAGTTCAACAACAAGCGCGAACTCGACTGGCAATTTGCCAATCGGATCGCGTTGAGCCCGATGGTTGCGGCCGAAAGCAAGAACGAAATCCGGCAGCAGCTCGAGCAGCAGCGGCTCCTCGCGAAGGACATCACCGTAACGGACGAAGAGATCAAGGATGAGTATAACACTCATCCTGCGCTCTATGATACACCGGCAAAGGCCACCTCTCTCGTCGCTGCAGTCTTGAACGACGCGCATACAGAGGAGATCCGCCAGATGATGGCGCGAAACGACCCACCGGTGAACCCTGCCGCGGTGATGCAGCAGTTCCCGCGCGAAGTGGTCTTTATCGGCGACAGCAACCGGTTCACCTTCGTTCAGCCCTACGGCTCCGACATGAACCGCGATATCTTCACTATGGAGCCGAATGAGGTCAAGGTTATCCTCCCCGGGGATCTTGCCCAGCAGGGAGCGCGCCGCCTGATCGTCCGGCTACAGTCGATACAGAGTGGGCGCAAGGCCGACCTTAACGATCCCAAAACGCTGACAAAGATCAAGCTTAATGTGGCCCTTCGCCGCAGTAAGCCACTCGCCGAGCTCCTCGCGCAGCTCTGGGCGAGCTGTAAATTCGTGAGCGAAGACCCTTCCGATAAGGCGCTTATCGAGCGGCTCTTCTTCCCAGACCGCCCTCGCGCGGAGGGAGCGTCGGACAAGAGATGAGCAGTACCGTCGACACAGCCCAGTCAAGAAGCCAGAGCAATTTGCGTCCCCTCTGGGTGACGCTTCTGGCCATTTCTGCCCTGCTCTGCACGGCACTCCTCTACTCTGATGCATTCGCCTGGTGGTGGGGTGAATGGACGGCGCCCGGCAGCTTCTACGCCCATGCGCTCTTTGTACCGGTGTTCGTCGCGTGCATGCTATGGCGGAACCGCCAGCATCTGTCGGATGCGCCGCCGTCCTCCGGCATTCGACAGGGAGCCCTTCTGCTGGTTCCTGCAGTGATTCTGCTCTGTATTGGCAAGCGGCTCGACGTAACGTTCGTTCAGTCGATCTCGTTCATGCTGTACATGATCGGGGCCGCGTACCTCTTCTTCGGGCCGGCCCGAATGAAGTACCTGCTCTTTCCACTCGGCTTCATTATAATGATGATGCCGCTGCTTCCGGACCAGATCATCAATCTCATCGCCTTCCCCATTCAAATGGCCTCCGCGCGCCTGGCTACAGCGCTGCTCAACCTGGTTACGCTTCACGCGCAGCAGCAGGGAACGCTCATCCAGATGGACAACTATCGGATGGCCGTCGAGCTCCCATGCAGCGGGTTTAAGACCCTTATCTCACTGGGTACGTTCACGGCTGCCTTCGCCTACCTTGTTGAAGCCGAGACATGGAAGCGCTGGACACTGTTTCTCGCCACCATTCCGCTCAGCCTCTTCATCAACGGACTTCGCATCTGCTTCATCGGTATTGTTGGCGAGCTCGTCGGCACAAAGGCCGCATCCGTATTTCACGATTGGAGCGGGTTCATTGTTCTGACGCTCGCGTTCCTCTTCCTCTTCAATTTCGCCCGGGTGCTCCAGTGCCGAAGGTTCCTCGGAGTTCCTCTGAATGAGGCGGTTGAGAAGGAGGAGCGCGAGGCTGCTGCAGATCCCGACCGCGTCCGTGAGTCCGAATGGTGGCAGGTAATCCTGCGGTACCGCCCGAGCGCACAGGATGTCCGCCGCGCTCTGCCGATCCTGGTTGGCTTCAACCTCTTCCTGGCAGCGGCGGTGAGCGCACGGACGCTTGTCACTCGTCCTCTCCATCCAAAGCCAACCATCGGCACCGCACAGGTGCCGATGGAATTCTCAAACGACGGTGTTACGTGGACCGCTCCTCCGGATCCGTCAACGGATAAGCTTACCAAAGACGTAATGGAGACTCTGAGCCCCATGCGCGTCATCAGCCGCAACTACGGCGGGTCGGATGGCTCACACATCAACCTCTTTATTACCGCAGGAAATGGGCGAAAGACTTTTCACGATGCTCACTCCTGCTCCCTCGGCGCAAACGCAGTGCTGATGGATGTCGGCGTGGTCGACATACCCACCCGTGCGGGGACCGTTCGCCTGCAGGAATCGAACTACAAGCGATCCGACAGCACCGAGGTCTACAAGGTCTTCATCGGGTATGTAGTGGAAGGTAAGGTCTTGCAGGCCGCGGGTCCGACCAGGGACGCAATCCTTCGCCAGATGATCTACGGTGACTCCGGTACTCCCTCCTACTTCTTCCGCGTGGTGCAGCTCGTACCCGGCGATGACGCGCAGCGACGCCAGGAGACTGTAAGCTTCATCCAGGGCATCTGGGGGCAAATCGGCCCCATCCTTACGAATAAGGTCGCAGGAGATGCCAACGAGGGTCCTCCCGGAGTGATGCCGGATCAGCCCGTGCCCGCGCAGTGAGCCGGCCGTCCTGATGGCGCACTGAGCTGAGTCGTGTTAATCGAGCAGGCGGAGTCTTCGCAGACTCCGCCTCTCGCACCACCGCACGTGCGGGTCCGCGAACGGCATTTCACGACCCGTTCCGAGTCCGCCAACCCCCCTATATGGAGTTTCTGTTCGTCAGGTCATCGCTGTCGCGCAGGCTTCGTCCGGACCCCGCCTCGCGCAGACGCCCTCGCCCTTGCTTATCGGTGGGTATTCCCTCCCCCCGCAGAGGACTTGCAGCCCCGAGAACGGGCACATGCCCGGCGTACCAGCAGAGGTTCGGGCGTCAGTTCCGCCCGAGCCCAAAGGATGCGAACCGTCGCGAGATGGGCATCTGCGGCCACCTCAATGAGAGCTTCGTTGGCCACCTCTGTCCCCTTCCTCCACGCAATCGGGTAACGATTCTCCCAGAAGCGACTTGTGTGCTAACCTCGCCAACGCCCCGACTTCCTGTATAATATTTCCGAACTAAACGAAGGAAACGGTCGGTCATAAGCGAAACAATACGGCCGGTACTGTATTGTTGCGAGCGCGCGTGGATCGGTCCGATTCCTGTTCTCGGATTGCCCGATCTACGTCGAAAGGATCTCGAGGATGAACACTCGCGCCTGCCTGCTCTGGTCTCTCCTGGCCCTCAGCTGCGCCCCCGTGCAAACGGCCGGCGCGCAAGACGTTAGCCCCGGCGACCTCCGCGATGTGTCCGCTGTGCGGCGCCTCTTCCGGAGCGCCGCGATCAGCCAGGGAATAACGGACGGCTTCGCGAGCCGTGTAACCCGGGGAAGCCAGATTCGAATCACTTTCGACCCGAAGAACGCGGACATCAGCATTACCGTGCCCCACGCGTTCGGTCTCGCGACCCTCCTGGCGGAGTGCCGAGCGATAACCAGTCAGATGGGACACGCGCGCGCCGACTACATCACGTTCGAAAACACCGCTGTCGTCACCGTCGATATCGAGTTGAACAAGTACCTGCAGCGCTCCTCACGTCGCACAGACTTCGATCTCGATCTGGCAGGGCTCGCGCGCGCGCTGGAGCACTCCACGCTGCCGCGCCCCGTAGCCATAGGGATCGACCCGACCGACGCGGAGCGCGCCACCCTGGCCGGGGTCGGGGCCGCGAGGTCGCTCCATGAAATTGCGTTCTGCAGCCTGGACCAGCTATCGCGCTCCGGTCGGCTTCACTTCATGTTCAGCGCCCTCCCCTATGCCGCGCCGCTCGGTCTCCTGGCCATCGTTCTCGGCGCAGCCTTCCCCATTGCAATCCTGCGCGCGGCCCTCAGGCCGCCTCAGGCCAACCCGCCCCCACCCTCCAACAACCCGGACGATCTGCAGGCTCGTTACGACCGTCGGCGTCCAATATGGGTCACGAGCCTCGGCATAATGGGCATTCCGCTCGCGTTCATCATGCTCCCGAGTGATCTGCTCAACCGGCTCACGACCTCGTGGGACATGATATGCCCGATACCGGTCTCGGGCTGGATAGTCGGTTTCGCCATTGCTTGCGGCGGAGCGGTCTTCGCCAGCGGGCCGCTGCGCCGCCGCGCCCTCCAGGGCTCCTCCGTCTCCCCCGCCCAACCTCGACCGGACGGCTGGGTCACACTCGCTACCCGGCTTAATGTAGCGATGATCGTGCTCATCATGCTCCAAGCCGCGATTATCGGGTTCGTGGCGCATCGGCCAATCTACGCCCCGTCGGACATCCGAGGTCGCACGGTCATTATGGTCATCATCCTCGTCACCTGGCTGGTTCTAGAGCTTGCTCTGGGCCTCTGGAGGAAGCGCGT
>JBBRJW010000028.1:0-10491 GCA_038218705.1 Chthonomonadales bacterium
CCGAGCAGCTGATCGATTTTATCCGGTGCGACATCGGGCACATTGGCGGCATCACGGAAGCCCGGAAGATTGCCGCCATCGCCGAGCCCTTCTCCGTTCAGACCGCATGGCATGGCCCCGGAGACATCGCGCCAATGACCCATGCCGCCAACGTGCACCTCGACCTCGCCACCCCCAACTTCGGAGTACAGGAGATGGTCTTCTTCCCGGAAGTGGTCAACGAAGTGATGCCGGGAGCGCCCACATTCAAGGACGGGTACCTCCATGTGACGGACCGCCCGGGCCTCGGTACGGACATCGACGAGGCGGCCGCCGCCAAATACCCATATCAGCGCGCCTATCTTCCGGTGACGCGACGGGCCGACGGCAGTGTCCACGATTGGTAGACAGGGCCCGGCTGTCCCGGGGTCGTACAGGCTCTGTGCTATAATCTGAAGAATTTGCACGATGGCCTCAAAGGATCGGAATGGACCACTACGACGCAATAGTTATCGGCGCAGGCCCGGCCGGAGCGACCGCCGCCTATGCGCTCGCCCGTGCGGGCGCGCGGGTTGCGCTTCTCGAAAAGCAGATCATTCCGCGCCATAAGACATGCGGCGGGGGCGTGCCGATCATGCTCTCGTCACTGGCCGCGACCGAGGAGTTTGAAGGCCTCTCCCCAGACCTCTTTGTCGAATCCTACACGCGGTTTATGCGTCACACCTGGAAGTTTGACGACCCTCTTCTGGCTCCGATCAATCCGGAAGGCTGCGAAGAGAAGCCGCTCGCCATCTGGATGGTCCAACGCTCGCGGTTCGACGAGGCGCTGGCCCGGCGAGCCGCCGCCGCCGGCGCGGAGCTGCGCGACGGCCTGCCGGTGAGAGCGCTTGAGCTGCCGAAGAACGGCCCGGCGCTGATCCGGGCTCAGGCGAAGGATGGCGCAACCTGGGAGGGCACCGCGGATACGGTGATCGGGGCGGACGGGGCCAACGGGGTGACGGCGCGCGCCGTGGGCCTTCGCAAGGATCGCACGCTCGCGATTGCCATTGAAGTGGAAGCACCTCACTGCTGGGGCGAAGGCCACGAGGACCTCCGCCCGGAGGTGGCTCACCTCGAGTATGGGGCGGTAGAGCGCGGATACGCCTGGGTTTTCCCGAAGGGCGATCACCTGAACGTGGGCGCGGGGGTCTTCCGGCCGCGCCGGGCCGACGGCCGGGGCGACGGATCGGTACGGGAGGAGCTGCAGAAGGCGATCCTCGACTACTTAAAGATGCTGGGCGTGCCGAAATCGGCGGACGAGCTGACGTTTCACGCGCACCCGCTCCCTATCTGGGATGGGATGGAGCGCCTGCAGACGCGAGATAACCGGGTACTTCTCGCTGGCGACGCGGCCGGGCTTATCAACCCCTTCTTTGGCGACGGGATCCTGCACGCCATTCGTTCAGGCCGAATTGCGGCCGCATCGGTGCTTGCAGGCGATCAAGCCGGCTATAGCCGTGCAATCAGCGCGGAGTTCAAGAGCAACTTTGACGCAGCACTCCGGCTGGCGCGCTTCTTCTACCAGTGGCCTGGCGTCTGCTATCGGTATGGCGTGAAGCGCCCCATGGCCAGTCGCACCGCAGCAAGCCTCCTCTGCGGCTCGCTCCATTATGATGAGGTCGCCAAACGTGCAATGTCTTGGCTGAAGCGCGCCCTGAAGAGTGACCCAACAGCAACGGAGGCGGCATGAGGCCCCTCGCCGTCCAGTTCGGCGCGGGCGCGATCGGCCGCGGCTTCATGGCCCAGCTCTTCCACGAGAGCGGATTCGACATCATCTTTGTCGAGCTTCCCGGGCCCGTACTCACGGCCATCAACGAGCGGAAAGCATATCCCATCTATATTGTTGGGCCGGGTGAACAGACGGTCATAATCGACAGCATCCTGGCCGTAGGCAGCCAGGAGCGGGCGGCGATTGTCGAAGCGATCCGACGGGCGGCCATCCTCTGCACCGCAGTGGGCGCTGGCGCGCTTCCGAAGATCGCCCCCGTGCTGGCCGAAGGGCTTCTCGCGCGTCGGCGCGATGGAGCCGGGCCTATCAATATCATTCTGTGCGAAAACCTCCACGGCGCAGCAAACTTCTTACGTGAAGAGGTTCAAGCGTGCCTCGATCCCGACGACCGCGTGTCCGCGATCGCAGGCGTCGGCTTCGTGCAGGCCGTCGTGAGCCGTATGGCCCCGGTTCAAACGGAGTCTGACCGCGCAGCGGACTCGCTCGCGGTGCGAGTCGAGGCCTACAAGCGTCTCCCGATCGATGGCCGAGCCATCGTGGGCGTCCTGCCGGAGACCGTCGGAATCGAGCCCGTTGGAAACTTCGAAGCGCTTGTCGAGCGAAAGCTCTACACCCATAACTGCGCGCACGCCGTTCTCGGGTACCTCGGTTATGCCGCAGGCCAGACCTACGGGTACGAAGCGCTTGTTGAGCCGCGCATCGCATCCCTGCTGCGGGCAGTTCTCGCGGAGACCGGCGAAGCGCTTGTGCGGCGGCACGGGTTTTCACCCGAGGAGCAAGCGGCGCATGAAGCCGACTTGATGGCGCGCTTCGCGAATCGGGCGCTGGGCGACACCTGCCTGCGGCTTGCGCGCGATCCAATCCGCAAGCTCGCCCCCGATGACCGCCTCGTGGGCGCGGCGCGCCTCTGCGAGAGCGTGGGAATATTGCCGCGCGCTCTCACCTGGGCGATCGCCGCGGCGCTCCGCTTCGACGCCCCCGATGACCCCTCCGCGCAGAAGCTTCAGCGGATGCTCAGTGAAACAGGGCGTGAGGTGACCCTGGAGAAGCTTTGCGGAATCGATCCGGCCGAGCCACTGGCTGCGATGATCGATGAGGCGCTTGTGAGCGCGAACGCCGAGGATAGCATATGAGCATCGAGATTCGAGCCCTCGAACCGCGCGAGCGCGAGGAGTGCCTGGCGCTCTGGTGGACGGTCTTTCCCAACGCGGGCGCGCCGCGGTACTTCGAGCGCTATTTCGGCGGGGATGCGGAGTGGCTCCCATACTACACGCAAATCGCCGTGGAAGATGGCCGCCTGGTGAGCGCGGTGCACATCTGCAAGCGGACCGTGGCCCTTGGCGAGAGTCGGCTCACACTCGGCGGCATCGCAAACGTTGCAACACTGCCGGAATACCGTGGGCGAGGGCTGAACAGTCAGTGCCTGAAAGCTGCGATCGCAGTGATGCAGGCCGACGCAATGGACGTGTCGCTGCTCTTTACAGGTATCCCCGAATACTATGCCCGACAGGGATTCGCGGCCTGGCCGCTCCCCCGTGTTACCGGTCGGCTGCGAGCTTCCTCGGCCGGAGCGGCCGGGCTCATGGTGCGCCCGGCCGCCGAGCGCGATCGCGCAGCGATTGGAGCGATCTACACCGATTACAATTGCGCGCGGCCGCTCGCGGTGGAGCGCTCTGCCGCCTACTGGCGGGATTGGCTGGCGGTGACGCCGGAGCGGCTCGCCGCCAACTGGCTGGTCGCCGAGAGGAATTCTGGCACACCGGTCGCGTACGCAGAGTACGATCTCCATAGAGCCGGCGCACCCTTCGGTCCGAACGACGTACCGATCCATGTGCGCGAGTTCGGAGCCCTGCGCGAGGGCGAGGGCGCCGCCGATGCGCTGCTGGGCGAAATCGCGCGGCAGGGCTGGGAGACCGGCGCGCGGCGCATGATGCTCCATCTTCCGCGCACGCCCGCGCTGCAGCTGGCCGCGGAGAGAGTTTTCGAATCGATTGAAGTAGAGCCGAGCGGAAGTGCGATGGCGCGGCCACTCGATGGCCTTGGTCTCCTCCGGAGCCTCTCGCCCTCCTGGAACGACCGGTGGCTGAGCGCAGGCTGCCCTCGCGGGAGCTTCACCGTAAGGCTTCCGGAGGGCGCCGCCCGCATCGATGCGACCGGACCTCTGCTCCGAATCGGGCCGGACTCCACTCCGCAGCATGCGCTGAGCCAGACGGAATTCTTTGGGCTGATGGCCGGTACACTAATGCCTGATGCGCTCGGGAGGGACCTGCAAACCGCAGACCTGCTGCGGGCTCTCTTCGCAGATGAGGCCGGGTTCTACTGGGGCGCGGACGGGTTCTGATGCGGACGGGTTCTGATTATGAAGGGATGGCCGCTTTGTCGATAATGCGAGATGAGATCCTGGAGCAGCCGAACGCCATCCGTTCGGCGATCGAGCAGGGGGTTGGCCCGGTAACGAGCCTCGTCGCCGCCATGCAGGATCGCGACATACGGCATGTGGTGATTGCCGCGCGTGGAACATCGGATAACGCCGCAGTATATGCCAAGTATCTCATCGAGATTGTCTGCGGACTGCCCGTAACGCTCGCTGCGCCATCGGTCTTCACGCTTTACGATGCGACCCTCGCGCTGAGCGGCAGCCTGGTTCTGGGCATCTCACAATCTGGTCAAGCGACAGATGTCGTACAGACTCTCTCGTCGGCGCGGGCAGCGGGCGCGCTGACCGCGTGCATCACGAACGTGGCGGGCTCTCCGCTCACGGAAGTGAGCGACCATCCGTTCCTGTGTCACGCTGGCATGGAGCGCGCCGTCGCGGCCACGAAGAGCTACACCACGTCCCTGGCGCTGATCGCGCTCCTCGCGGCGCTGCTTTCGCACGATTCCGCGCTGCTTGCGAATCTGCGCGGTCTGCCGGACGCGATTCACGCAACCCTGGGAATCGAGCCGGAGATCGCCCGTTCGGTAGAGCGTTACCGCTATATGACGGAGTGCGCGGTACTCGCGCGTGGAATCAACCAGGCCACCGCGCTTGAGGTAGCACTTAAGATTACGGAGACAAGCTATCTGGCCGCCAAGCCCTTTTCGGGGGCGGATTTTCTGCATGGACCGATCGCGATGATCGCGCCGGGTTTCACCTGCATGATCTTTGCGCCGGATGGGCGAGGGTACCCATCTCTCCTGGAGCTCGCGTTGACTCTGCAGGAGCGCGAGGCAGAGCTGATCGTGGTTGCCCACTCCCCCGAGATTCTCGGGCTCGCAGAGCGACCGCTCGCCATCGAGACGCAGATCGATGAGATGCTGAGCCCGCTCCTCTACATTGTGCCGGGGCAGCTCTGGGCCTACCATCTTGCGAAGGCTCGCGGGACCGACCCCGATCGTCCTCGCGGCCTGCATAAGGTGACCCTCACGCGGTAGCGCGAATTGAGCCACGGGCTCCCTGACGAGCGGCCGTGGAATTGAAAGTGGCGTGCCCGTAAAGTGGCGTACCACTCAGGAGAAGTGACGTGCGGATGGTATTAACGGTTAATATAACGCTGCATGGTCGTGAGACGGCGGCATGAAATTTTCCCAGGTTGGTCTGGTAGAGGAGATCCTGGCTGAGCGGCCGGGGGTGCAGGAGCTGCGCGTTGGCTGCGACCCGGGGAGCCGAACGGCAATTGCCCTCACGCAGCTTACCGGCCCGGTTGCGGTCGGCGAGCGAGTGCTGCTGAACACCGTTGCGGTCGAGCTTGGCCTCGGAACCGGTGGCTATGATTTCGTGACAGCCCGCCTCGACTCGCTGGAGCGAAACGGTGATGCGCCCGGCCACATTCTGAAGCTTCGATATACGCCGCTTCAGATGCCCGTGCTCTCGGTGGAAGCGCCGGAGAGCCCGCATCACATGGCGCTCAAGGGATTTTCCGGGCTCCGTGACACACCTGTGGTGTGCGCCGAGCTGCACAGCCAACTGCCAGCGATCTGTTCCGCCGCGCACTGGTCCATGAAGCGGCCACCCAGGATAGCGTACATAATGACAGATAGCGCGGCCCTGCCCGTTGCGCTCAGCCGAATTGTGCCCGAGCTCAAGGCGCGCGGCTGGATAACGGCGTCCGTTAGCGCGGGCCAGGCGTTTGGCGGCGATTACGAGGCCGTCACCCTCTACTCCGCGCTCGCCGCTGCGCGCTGCGTGGTCCGCGCAGATATCATAGTCGTTGCGCCCGGACCCGGCACCGTGGGGACCGGCACGTCCCTCGGCTTTTCCGGGGTCGACCAGGGCCTGGCCATCAATGCCGCCGCCTCCCTGGGAGGCACGGTGGTAGCCGCCGCTCGCATCAGCTTTGCCGACCCCCGCGAGCGTCACGCAGGCCTGAGCCATCACACGGTAAACGCCCTCTGCACGGTGGCGCGAGCCTCGGCCCTGCTTCCACTGCCGCGCCTCCCCGCCTACCAACGCGATATGCTTCAGGCGTCGCTGGAAGAGAGCGGTATTGCCGAGCACCACGAGCCAGTCACCATCGATGCCGACAAGGGTCTGGCCGCGTTCGAGGAGAGCGGTTTTCATGTCACCACCATGGGCCGGCCCGTTTCTCAGGAACGCCCATTTTTCCTCGCAGCGGCCGCGGCAGGGCTGCTCGCGGCTCAGATAGCCGAAGCGCTCTTGGACTGGACCCGCCTGCAGGATGGATGAGCCGTGGCGGGCTCCCGGCACATCGTACCGGGAGCCCGCCGCTCAGGTTTCAGGTCGAGCCTAAGGAAGTTGGCCGCGCAGGTAGTCGGCAGAGCGCTTGAGCCCCGCCTGTTTGTCGGGATCCGGATTGCCGCACTCCAGCGCCATATAGCCCGTAAATCCGATCTCCTTCAGGGCCTCAAAGCCCGACTTGAAGTCAGTATGGCCATATCCGGGAAGCTGCCGGGTACTGTCAGCGAGGTGGACGTGCGCAATGTAGGGGGCTGCGGCACGAATAGCAGCGGGAATGGACTCCTCTTCGATTGACATGTGGAAGAAGTCCGCCATGATCTTCATGTTCGGGTTCCCCACCTTCTCGCAGATCTCCACTCCATCCTTCAGGGTCCGTATAAGGTGCGTCTCGTACCGGTTCAGGGGCTCCAGAAGCAGGTTGGTGTTGTTCTTTCGAGCCGTCTCTGCCCACTCCTTCGCGAGCTCAACGAAAAGCGATTTCTCCAGATCGACCGCATTCGCAAACGGCGAGAGATCCGGAATGCGCGGTGAACCGAAGATCGGCACCATGATGAGTCCCACCATTCCGAGCGCGCCGGCGGTTTCGAGCAGGCGGTGCATATCCTCGGAAGACTTGTCACGCTCCTTCTTATCGGTATCGAGCGGGCAGCCGCGGAAGCCTGCGCAGATCGTGGAGGGCTTCACGGAATGATTGGCAGTCGCGGCGTTTATCTCGTCTACCCGGTCCCAGAGGTTTGCTCCCCAGAACTCAATTCCCTCGTACCCCGCCTTTGCAAGGTTATCGAGCTTCTCCGCCAGCGTCTTGCCCGGCGCCAACCCTTCCTGACAGGCCAATTTCATTGCAGTTTCTCCCGGATGTCGTTTCGATTCAATTGAGATTGCGCGGAAACAGAGGCAAATTCTTCTCGCTAGCGGCGCGTTCGCCAGCAGGGACGCCGCCCCGGCGTGAGGCCACGCGCCCAGAGGGTGCATCCTTCTTGAAGGAGCCAGAACGGATCTGTGCCCGCGCCGATTGCCAGATCGAGTTCCCGGGCCTCCGCTGAAAAGGAGGGACGGGATTCACGCCGCGTGGCTGTCCAGACTATCGCCCTCAGGATTCACCAACCGGAGTCGACCATCCTCCCGATAGTGCCAAAGCGGTGCCTACGCGGTTCTTGCCTGCCCGCTTCGCCCGGTAGAGCGCCTCGTCCGCTGCTGCGAGCAGGGCGACTGCGTCGGCAGAGTGTGCCGGGTAGGCGGCGATGCCGATGCTCACAGTGCGGTAGGCCCTCTCGCCATTAATCACTACATAGCTTTCGGCTTCTGCGCGGGCGCGAATTCGCTCCGCCAGCAGAGCTGCCTCCTCCAGCCCGGTCTCCGGAAGGATCGCGAGGAACTCCTCGCCACCAAACCTTCCTACCCGGTCTTGCGAGCGAATGCCGGATCGGAGGATGCCGGCGAACCGCTTGAGGAGCAGGTCGCCCATCGGATGCCCGTATGTATCGTTATAGCTCTTGAAGTTATCTACATCCATCATCAAAATGGCGACCGGGCGGTAGTACCGCGTGGCTCGCGACATCTCGTCGCGGAGTACTTCCCGCATCTTCCGCTGATTCCAGAGGCCGGTGAGCCCATCGGTAGCCGCCAGCGCGTGGATGGCGGCTCGCTGCCGCATATGCTCCAGAGCCAGTGCAGCCTGCGGGACCAGGGTGGCCAATGGTTTTGCCTCCGCCAGGGTGAATGGCCGGGTCGATGGGCGAATCCATTGCGCCACGCCAAGCAGGCGCCCCTCCACCGCGAGAGGGTAGAGCAGCCAGGCCTCGGGCTCCTCGCGGCGTCCCTCTCGGCCCGGGGCGCGGCTCGCATCCGCCACCACGCGCACTCGGTCCTGCGCCGCCGCGAGCCCAATCAGGCCATCTACCAGGCCGTACCGACGTCCGCCAAACGCCCCCGCGTCCGGGCATGCGGCCACGAGCTCGAACTCCTTCGCTTGCTCATCGAGCAGCCATATAATCGCTCTGTCGGCGTGGATATACTCATTCGCAAGCTCGAGAAAGTGGCGCAGGAGCGGCGCAGGATCAGCGCTCCCCCCATGGTCCGTAATGCCCGCCGCTCCAATCGCGGTGGCAGTCTTCGCCTGATCCCTTAGCCCATCTACTTCCGCTTCCAGGCCCAGAACACGAGCGCCCATCACCCAGAACGCGGCGACACAGAGCACCACGCCTGCCTCCGAACGGGCGCTGAATGGATAGAGCAGGAGAACCGGCGTCATTCCCGCTGCAAAGACCACTCTCCCGATGTACTGTGCTTCGCGCCGCTCACGCGCTCGCTCTCCACCCGTGCGCCACGGCAGGAGGGTGGCCAGGAGGAAGATTGAGAGCGTGAAGGCGCCTGCTGCAATGGCGCCATAGGCTGCTTCCGGCGGGATCTCGGGGAACCGGGAGGACGCACGATCGGCGAGCGGCCTGAGCCAGCCGCCTCCTGCAGCCAGGCAAGCGACTACCATGCGCATCCCGGCCTGCCTCGCTTCCGCTCGTCGACCTTGAAGTAGGGGCGAGAAGCGCGCGGCCAGGTAGGTTCCCAGGAGGCCTGCGATACCGGCGCAGAGTGGGCCCGTCCATAAGAGTACGCCGAAGAGAGCTGGCTCGGCGAAAGTATACGAGCGAGCGTGCGGGCGGCGAACTGGGGCGATCGTGGCAATCGAAATCAGGAGAACACAGCCTGCGAGCTCAAGGATGGAGGGGTGCGGGATCATCCGGCTGCGTGCAAGCACCAACAGCCACCACAGCGACCCGAGAGCCATAAACTTCGCGTCGAGCCGTGTGCGCTTTCTGGCGTGAGCTGCCGGAAACCGGTGCCCGCGCGCAATCGTGGAGGTTGAATCCGCTCGAAAATCTCTCAACGCGGCTCCTCGCCCCTCGAGGCGAACGCGGGAACAAAAGCATAATCTTCAAGGTAGAATGGAAATGTACCCCCGCCGATCACGTAAAGGGCGCACCCTTGCCCATTATATCCAATACCCCCCACGGTTACAAGTGCTCGCGTGCCACCAAGGCGGCGATATCGCACGAAGGGAGCATCTTCCGAATGAATTTTGCAAAGAGCTCATGGCGCTGGATACCCGCACTCGGCTTCGCTGCGCTCCTCGGCGCGCTGATGCCGGGATGTGGCGGGGGCGCAGGAGGCAGCGGCTCGACCGGTGGAACTGGCGGCACAGGTCGTGGCGCGTGCGCGGTGAATGCTGCACATAACGACGGGCGGGCCCGCTGGACGGTCCTGGTCTACATGAACTCGGCAAACAACCTTCAGCCCGACAGCCTGCAAAACATGGCGCAGATTGCTTCGGTCGGCTCAGACGCCAACGTGAACGTTGTCGTGCAGTGGAAGCAGGTCCCGGTCTCGGAGCTGAATCCCAGTGCGCTCTTCCCCGGTGAGAACTACACGCCATCGTTCGTGGGCACCCGACGGTACCTGGTGCGCCGACACTCCGGCGCGGAGACTGCCGCAATCGCGAACCACAACACGACTACGCTCGATCCGGACCGCCTTGCCGACCCGCCGAACACGAGCTTCGATTCTGCTGGCGGCGTGGCCACCTCCGACATGGGCGATGTGAACGTCCTCGGCGAATTTCTGCGATGGGGCGCACGCACCTACCCGGCAGATAACCTTGCCGTGGTGATCTGGAACCATGGCGCTGGCTGGCGCAACGTGAACCGGGCCATCGTGAAGAAGTTCCGCGCCGTCTCCGAAGACGACCAGTCGCGAAACGAAATCGAAACATGGGAGCTGGCGCAGGCGTTCCAGAACCTCGCACAGCCTGTGGATGCGCTCGTCTTCGACGCCTCGCTCATGCAGATGATGGAAGTGGCGTATCAGATGCGCACCAGCGCAAGAGTGATGGTTGGCTCCGAAGAGAGTCCTCCTGGCTCCGGCTATCCCTACGACCAGTGGCTCACCGACCTGAAGGCAGGCGGCACCAGCCCCTGCGATCTGGCCAGCAATGTGATCGATCGGTTTGTCCAGTCGTACTCCGGGCAGAGTGGAATCACCCAGTCCGCCGTAGATCTAAGCAAGATGGACGCAC
>JBBRJW010000029.1:0-10459 GCA_038218705.1 Chthonomonadales bacterium
TGCTGCGCCTGTGCCACCGCCATGCCATACCCGGGAACGATGACAACGCTCGTCGCTGCCTCAAGAATCTGCGCAGCCTCCTCCGGCAGTGCGCTCCGAACTGGCCGTGTCTCCTTTTCACCAATCGCCTTCTGGGTCACCTGTCCGAACGCGCCGAACAGGACGTTTGTGAACGACCGGTTCATCGCCTTGCACATGATAACCGAGAGAATAAACCCAGACGACCCGTCGAGAGCGCCAGCGATAATCAGCAGCTGATTCTGCAGCACGAAGCCCATGGCGCAGGCAGAGAGACCGGCATAGGAGTTGAGCAGCGAGATGACGGTAGGCATGTCCGCCCCGCCGATCGGCAGGATGAGCAGGACACCGAAGATGAGCGAAAGAAGGACAATCGCCGGGAAGAGCTCGCTGCGGCCCGGATTAATGGTAATCAGCGCGCCACAGACAATCGCGATTACAAGCAGCGTCAGGTTGATAACGTTCTGGCCCTTGTACGCGATGGGCCGGGTTGGCAGGATCTCCTGCAGCTTCCCGAAAGCCATCAGGCTCCCGGTGAAGGTGAGGAACCCGAGCAGCACCTCCAGCATGAGAACGCCAGCTCGGAAATGGTTGATTTCCTGCGTCCTGTTGATCTCGCCCAGCATGGTGTAGTACTCGGCCGCGCCAACCGCGCCAACCGCAAGGCCACCAAATGCGTGGGAGAGGGCGGTCCGCTGAGGAACCGCGGTCATCGGCATCAGCACGGCGATGGGTATCCCCACAGCAGCGCCGACAAAGATGGTCAGGAAGATCCACTGGTACTCGTGGATCGAGGGCAGAAGCATGGTTCCGACAATCGCGAGAAACATGCCGAGCTCGCCTGCCCAGACGCCTTTTCGGGCCGAGGATGGCGCGCTCAGCCACTTCAGAGCCAGGACAAAGAGCGCGGAGGCGAGCAGATAGCTGATCTGCGTCACAAGAGGGGTATCAGTCATTACTTGCTGCCCTCCCGCGTCTTGAACATCTTCAACATGCGGTCGGTAATCAGGAACCCACTCACCACATTGATGGTCGAGGCGACAACCGCCACCGCCCCGAGCATCATGGTCAGCGTGCTCCGATGACCGCCAAGGATCACAAGCGAGCCCACCAGACTGATGCCGGAAATGGCATTTGTGAGCGACATCAGGGGCGTATGAAGCAGCGGCGAGACGCGCCGGATAACTTCAAAACCCAGAAAAGTCGCCAGAACGAAAACATAGAGGTTATTCACCAGAAACTGCATGTCCGATCCTCCAGAACAATCGTTACCTGCGTGCGGCCCGCTTCGGCTAGGCGCTTGCGCCCTCTCTGGGGCTCAGTCGCTCCAACACCGCAGGGTGCACTACTACGCCGCCTCCCGTGAGCAGCGAGCCCTTCACAATCTCATCTTCGCGGTTAATTGCCAGCGCGCCCTCCTTGTCTACAAGGTTGAGCAGGAAGGTCGCGACGTTCTTTCCAAAGAGCTGACTCGCATGGAATGAGACCTCGGACGGAAGGTTAAGCGGGCCCAGCACCAGCACGCCGCCGTGATCCACCGTTTCACCCGGCCGTGTAAGCGCACAATTACCCCCACGTTCGGCAGCAAGGTCCACGATCACGGAGCCCGGGGCCATCCGCTCCACCATATCCGCGGTAATGAGCGTCGGCGCTTTCTGACCGGGTATTGATGCAGTCGTGATGACCACATCACTCGCCGCGATCACTTCACCCATCTTCTCCGCCTGCCGCGCATAGAAATCCGCGCTCTGCGCCTTCGCGTAGCCACCGGCGTCCTGTGCGTCAGCGGCATCCAGGTCGAGCGACACAAATCGTGCCCCGAGGCTCTCCACCTGCACCTTTACCGCCGGCCGTACGTCGTAGCGGCTAACCACGCCTCCGAGGCGTCGAGCAGTGGCGATCGCCTGCAGACCTGCGACGCCCGCGCCGATGACGAAAACGCGAGCCGGAACGATGGTGCCGGCTGCAGTGGTAAGCATCGGAAATATCTTCGAGAGCGCGCCGGCGGCAAGAAGTACCGCCTTGTAGCCCGCCAGGTTTGCCTGCGAGGAGAGCACATCCATCGACTGCGCACGGGTGATGCGGGGCACAAGCTCCAGCGCGAACGCCGTCACTCCGGCCTGAGCCGCGCGTGATACGGCCGCCGGCTCGCTGAGCGGGTCCATGGTTGCGATCACAATCTGGCCGCCACGCATCATGGCGAGATCGGAAGCGAACCCGTCCGGGTTTGCGCCGAGCGCTCGCACCTGAAGCAGCACATCTGCGGCGAACACCTCTTCGCGAGAGCCGATGCGCGCTCCGGCCGCCTCATAGGCCTTGTCCGCATATCCTGCGGCCACGCCCGCACCCGATTCAACGATAATATCGAGTTTCGACTTCTTCAATGCGGGAATTGCCGTGGGAGTCAGCGCAACTCGCCGCTCGCCCCCATAACTCTCCCGAGGAACCCCTATTAGCGTCATCTATTTCTCCAAAACGAGGTGATAAGCTGACGTACATATTCAAAACCGACGCCCTTGACTCCTCCCGGATTTTCCCCGCTTGACAGGGAGGGGCCCGTTGGAGAACAATCGGACGGGAGCCGCGAGGCAAGGAGGGGGCGCAAAATGGCAGGTTTGTCGGGCAGATGGGCGGAGCGCCTTGGAGCGATGCAGCCGTTCCTGGTAATGGAGGTGTTAGAGCGGGCACAGGCCCTCCAGCGCGCCGGCCGCTCCGTAATCCACCTGGAGGTCGGGGAACCGGATTTCCCTACCCCCACCATGGCCGCGGAGGCGGGAAGTGCGGCGATCGCTGCCGGCGACACCCACTACACGCACTCGCTCGGACTGCTCGAGCTTCGAGAAGCCATCTCGCACCGGTACGAAAGCCACTATGGCGTCGCCGTCGATCCGGACCGCATTCTCGTGACGTGTGGCTCGTCGCTCGCGCTGCTCTACCTCTTCGGAGCGCTGCTCAATCCCGGTGACGAGGTGCTCGCAGCAACTCCCCACTACCCCTGCTATCCGAACTTCATCCGGTTCTTTGGGGGCACGTTCGTTCCGGTGCCCACCGATCCGATGGATGGCTACCGGCTCGACCCGGCAGAAGTGCGCCGACGCGTAACTCCGCGAACGCGCGCCCTGCTTCTCAACTCGCCATCCAACCCGACCGGCGCGGTGCTCACTCGCGACCGCATGGCGGCGCTGGCTGATATCGGCGTCCCTATTCTCTCGGACGAGATCTACCATGACCTGGTGTATGGTGAGCCTGCCGCCAGTGCGCTCGAGTTCAGCCCGGACGCATGGGTACTGGATGGATTCTCGAAGCGCTTCGCAATGACTGGCTGGCGGCTCGGCTACCTTGTAGCGCCAGCCGGCTGCATGCGGCCGCTCCAGATTCTGCAGCAGAACTTCCTTATCTCCGCAGCGCCCTTTGCCCAGCGTGCCGGGGTCGCCGCGCTCGCGCTTGGCGACTCCGCCGTTGCGCCGCTCCGCGAGGCATACGATGCGCGCAGGAGGCTCACCGTGAAGCTGCTGCATGAGCTTGGCTTCGGGGTCCCGGCAATGCCGGAAGGCGCATTCTACGTCTTCGCGGACGCTTCACGCTATACAGGCGACTCGCTCGCATTTGCCTTCGAGCTGCTGGAGGCGACCGGCGTCGCCATTGCGCCCGGTATCGACTTCGGAGACGCCGGTCGCTGCGCTATTCGTGTCTCTTATGCGGCGAGCGAGGAGAACCTGCGTGAGGCGGCTTCCCGGATTGGCGAGTACCTCCGCAATCGGGGATAAGCCGCTGCGGGCCAACTGAGACTAAACATTACGATTGACTTTACTTTTAAAACAGGCTAACATATTGCCGGGCTTCTTGCGGCGCCAGATGTTCGAGCACGTGTGAACGTGCATCGGCGTTCGAGCTCGCGAGCCGTAGGAGGCACAATGATCACCCCACCTGTACGATTTTGGCTGGGCGCTGCGATAGTGATCGCTGCCCTTGCATCGACCGTCTCGCCCGCAAGTTCCGATAATCGGGACTTTCCCTTCACCTATAGTTATCAGCAGGAAGCACGCGGCGAGCACGAGATCGCCTACCATATCGAGGCAACACCCCGCCTTAACCATCTTGTGCACGAGCTGGAATTCGAATATGGCATAACGTCGCGCTTCTCGATTGCGCCCTATCTCAAGTTTCAGCAAGGCGATGGCCGCTCGATGCATTTTGACGCCGGCAAAGTTGAAATGCGGGGGCGGCTCGGGAACTTTGGCTATAACCGGCTGTTAGTCGGTCTGTATCTGGAGTTGGAGCAGCCAGTAAGAGAGCCGCTCGAGATCGAGGGCCGCGCGATATTCTCGAGCTACTCGCGTCGAGGCGCCAACCTCTCGCTCAATTATGTTCTTACCCGCCAGCTCGCCACCGGAGCGCAGAACAGCCACGTCTACTCCGTGGGCTATGCCGTCCCAACCGGCCAGACCGGTCTGCGCGGCGGTCTGGAGTGGATTCATGAGCTCGCGACGGGCAAGATTAACGCAGGCCCGGACGCAAGTTATACCTTCGGCACCGGTATTCACGTCGCTGCCGGCATCGCGTTTCCTATCAGTAAGAACGATGACAATCGTTGTGAGGTGCGCGCGATAGCGCAGTACCACTACTGACGTGACTCGGGCCTGCGGTCGCGCTGGCGCACGCGACACGCGCAGCCGGCGCATGAGAAGGAAACATGCTACTTACAGCAGAATAACGGTGTCAATATCGTTCGCGCGCGCTCGCAAAGAAAATGCAATGCGTGGTGCGCGCTCTGACTACAGGGAGAGTGCCAATATGACGCGAGAGAATTCGTTCGACCGCAGATCGTTTCTGAAGGGAGCCCTCGGCGCTGGCGCAGGCATCGGTCTCTTCAACATCGTTCCGGCGTCGGCCCTCGGGCTCGGCGGACGCCCGGCCCCGAGCAACCGGATTGTCATGGGCTGTATCGGGCTTGGCGGACAGGGCTCCGGTAATATGGGCGCCTTTCTCGGCCAGCCGGACACCCAGGTTGTCGCCGTCTGTGATGTGGATAAGAACCATCTCGCTGGCGCAAAGGGCACGGTCGACGGGCGATACAACAACAAGGACTGCACCGCGTACACGGATTTCCGGGAGCTCCTCGGTCGAGACGACATCGACGCTATCTCCCTGGCTACGCCCGATCACTGGCACGCTGTTCCCGCCATCATGGCGCTCAGCTCCGGCCGCGATGTCTATGGCGAGAAGCCCATCTCTCACTGCCTGGCAGAGGGCCGGGCCATGGCCAACGCTCAGGTTAAGAACGCCCGAATCTGGCAGACCGGAAGCTGGCAGCGCTCCCAGGATAACTTCCGGTATGCGTGCGAACTCGTCCGGAACGGCCGCATCGGCAAGGTGACCCGCATCGAGGTCGGCCTGCCGGGTGGCCAGGGCATCGGTCCGGTGGCCTTCAAGGACCCGCCCCCCGAGCTGGACTACGACTTCTGGGTTGGCCCCTCCCGATGGGCACCCTACTGTGACCAGCGCACACACTGGAACTGGCGATGGCAGCTCGATTACGGCGGCGGCCAGCTGATGGACTGGGTGGGCCACCATGGCGATATCGCTCACTGGGGAATGGGCTGGGACAGCACTGGCCCGGTAGAGATCGAGGGCACCGGAGATTATCCGACCGAGGGCATCTGGAATGCGGCTACGAAGTACTACTTCGTGAGCAAATACCGTGGCGGCGTCGAGATGCACGTGGCGAACGGCGGAAACAAGGGCATACGCAGCGGCACAAAGTGGATCGGCGAGAACGGCCAGTGGGTCTGGGTAGACCGCGGCGGACTCGAGGCGAACCCGCGCACGCTGCTTCAAGAGAAGATCGGCCCGGACGAAGTCCGCCTCTTCCGAAGCCCTGGTCATCAGCGGGAGTTTCTCGATTGTGTCAAGAGCCGCAAGCCCACCATCACTCCGGCGGAGACCGCGCACCGCTCTGCCTCCATCGGCCACCTGGGCCAGATTGCAATGATCCTGGGCCGGAAGCTAACGTGGGACCCCGACACCGAGACATTTGCGAATGACCCGGCTGCCACGCATATGCTCTCCACGCCAATGCGCGCGCCCTGGCACGTATAGTCCTGAAAGGATCCGAAGAGGCATGAAGCCCACCCGTACACTCTCCGCAGTGTTGGTGCTCGCCGCGTTGGCTGGCGCAAGCACTGCCCGCGCGCAAAGCGCAGAGCCGAACCCGTTTGCCAGACTGAAATTCTACGACTTTCAGGCCCGCCAGCCAGTCCAGGCCATCCAGGACCTGATTCAGAAGGCGCTTGTTGCACACGCACCGACTGTCACCATCGAAACCGGGCTGATCGACGTGATCCAGGACCCTCAGGCCACGTTTGCCGGCAAACAGGAGGCCGCCCGATTCCTCTGGATGATCGGCACCGCGCGCTCGGTTCCAGCGCTCGCGAAGCTGCTGCCAGACGAGAAGCTCTCGAACGTTGCCCGATACGCCCTTGAGCGCAACTCGGACCCAACCGCAGCGGCGGCTCTCCGCGCTGCCCTCAAGACACTGACCGGCGTACAACGAATTGGTGTTATCAATTCGCTCGGGGATCGTGCAGATCCGCTGGCCGTACAGGTACTCAAGCCATTCGTGGTGAGCAGCGATCAAGCGCTCGCGGAGGCCGCGATCACGGCGATCGGTAAGATTGGTACGCCGTCCGCCATCGCGGTGCTGAAGACGCTTCCACTCAACAGTGTCAATGCAGGCGAGGCGATGGTCCGGGCTTCCGAAAGAATGATTGCGGGTCCGAATCGGGCCCTCGCCCAGACGATGCTCGTGTCGCTGGCAGGACCCGGTCGGCCGACCTTCGTTCGCTCCGCCGCGCTTCGAGCGCTCTCTATGGCGAGCGCGCCGCAGACAAACCGTATCCTGCTCGAGGAGATGAAGGGGCCCGACACATATCTGCAGCAGGTCGCAGCTAAGATCGCAGGCTCGCGTGGCGACTCTGCACTCATTGCGTTGATCCGATTGAACTGGGCAGCGCTCGCTCCCATGCCCCAGTCCGTCCTTCTTACTCAGTTCGCGGCCCGACGCCTGCCAGATGCCTCGCCGCTGGCGCTTCTGAGCCTGAAGAGCCCGGATCCCGCAGTACGCTCGGCAGCCATGGTGGCATGCGGGCATCTGATGGCAGCACAGGCCGTACAGCCGCTCCTCGACATCGCAGCTCACGGGGATGGCCGCGATCGCGACTCCGCGCGGGAAGTCCTGAGCAATCTGCCGGGCCCGGCCGCCGAGAGCGCGATCATCACCGCTGGCGCCGCAGGCTCGGCGGAGGTCAAGCGCGAAGTGATTCGCGTGGCAGTGGGCCGTGGCACGCCCGCCTCAACGGCATGGCTGATGGCCACTGCCAATGGCTCCGACGCCGGGCTGGCTGCCGAAGCGCTCCGCGGTCTGGAGCGAACAGCCGGCCCCAATGAGTATGCAGCCCTCGTCAAGCTGCTCACTGGCGCCACAGCCGACGAAGTCCGTGACGCGTCTCGTCAGGCGGTTGTCTCTGTCGGCGGCCGAATGGGACGAGACAGCGCGGCTGCCCCTTTGCTGGCCGCTTACCAGGGCGCCCAGGGAGCTTCGAAGATAGCGCTCCTGCTGGCTCTCGGCGAGCTCGGAGGGGATCAGGCGTTAGCAGTCCTTACCGCAGCCGCTGCCGGCGACGGTGAGCTCCGAGCAGCAGCCGTTCAGTCTCTCGCAGAGACCTGGCCCGATTCGCGAGCGATGCCGACCCTGCTGACGGTCGCAACGAGCGCCACGGATAAGAGCCTGCGCGTGCAGGCGCTGCGCGGCTACATCCGTCATATCGACCAGGACGATCAGCTCGCGACAGTGGAGAAGGTGAAGCGGCTGAGCGAGGCGATGAAGCGTGCGGAGCGTCCGGAGGAGAAGCGCCAGGCGCTCGCTGCGCTGCGAAACTGTCGGGTTCCTGAAGCAATGGAGCTTGCGGCAGCCCAGCTCGACAATCCGGAGATCTTCAGTGACGCTGCAGGCACCGTAATCTACCTGGCCGCAAAACGGCGCAAAGACAATCGCGACCAGCCCGCGGTAACCGGCCCCGCTGCCACGGCCGCCCTCGACCGCGTCATCGAGCTAACGAAAGACGACTCTCAGAAGGCAGAAGCGCAGGGCTTGAAGTAAGTCACTGCGCTCCGCACAGTGAAATGCAGCCCCCTCGTGCCCGGCATATCCGGGGACGAGGGGGCTGCATTTCGTTAAGCCCGTTCCGAGCGAACTCTTGGCATCGCCCTTCCGGCCGCTGTGGCCTGCCCTGGCCGGCGTTGCCTACTCGTCGTCCTTCGGCTTCGGCCGCAGCTTCAGGTAGCGCTCCCACGCCTCCATCCTCACGAATAGCTCCATGAAGACGCCAGGGCGAAGTGAGAACATGTGCGGCATGATATGGGTGGGATTGAGCTTTGCGCTCATCGCGTCGTCGAACTCCGGTGAGACGATCAGGATCGGTGTATCCTTATCGGCAGGCGACTCGCCCGGCAACTCATTCGGGCTCATTCGATAGCCGATATTGGGATAGGCGCGGAGATACCAGGGAAGCGGCCAGTAGTACGGATCGACCCAGACAATCTTGAGAACTGTTGTATTGCCCTCTGGCGATGTGCGGGTGATTCCCTGGATCTGATCGACCATGCGGAGCACATTGGGAATAGGCTGCGCATAGACGTACGGGTTGCTGGGATTTGTCTCTTCCACAAAGCTCGCCTGGTAGGCGAGCATGCCGAGATGGCCCGCTGCCGCCACCACGCCGATACCCGCGGCCCATGCGACCGGCGCAAACCGAACGCGGGCGACAAGCGCGCTGGCCCCTATTCCGGCCAGCAGTATCATTCCGAGCAGAGGGCTCAGGATGCACCAGGGAGTCTTGTAGGGCACGACGCTGTAGACCAGCAGCAGGAGCGCGGTTGTGAACGCGATGAAGCGCGCAAGCACGACAGAGCCCTCTGGCAGGGCCAGGCGGCGCGGTGCGAGCGCGACTGCGAGCCCTCCCAACGCGAGCAGCACGATCAGCAGCTCGTTCCAGACCGGCCCCTTGCCGGTGTGCCATCGAACGAGGATATGGAGGTAGTAGTCGAAGGCGTGCCGATGCAGATTGGTACCCCCGGCGCGGCCGAGCCACGGCAGGTACGACCGTAGATAGTCCACCGGCCCGCGCAGGTTGGTCCCGAAGCCGGAGATGATGAGCACCGCAGTCAGGAGCGCCGAGCCAAGTGCGACACCGAGGGGACGGCGCCCTGCGAGCGGCCTCCACGCCAGCCGCTCGCCGTCGACAGCCCGCCCCCAGGCGAGAGTGAGGCCCCAGGCAGCCACGCCGGCCGCCAGTGTAAAGAGCGCTGTCTCCTTGGAGGCGACTACGAGGCCCAGGCAGATCCCTGCGCCAATGAGCCACGAGCTCCTCCCGGCCCGCGCATAACGCCACATGAACGCAAGCGTCCCAAGGGTGAACGCGGCGAACGGAAGCTCCTGGATAAAATAGCGACTATAGAAGACGAACGCCGGCGAGATCGCCAGCAGAAGCCCGGCCCAGAGCACTGCGCGCTGTCCCAGCCCATCCGCGAGCGGCCAGAGGAAGAGGAGCATGAGACCGCCGAGCAGGGCGATCGGCAAGCGGTAGTCCGATTCAGTAGTGGACGCAAAGCTCTGTCGCCCATGAAGCCAGACCGAGGGAAGCGCCGCGTAGTAGATCGTCGGGCCGTGGAACTCGTTCGCATCGTAGCGGTAGACGCCGTGTTCCCACAGGTCGCGGAACTTCAAAGCGTGCACGGCCTCGTCGCCATGAAACGGGCGGAGGCCAAGCATTGGAAGGCGCATACCGAGCGCCAGAAGCGTGAGCAGCGCGAGCGCCGCCAGCGTGAGGGGGCGGGGTTTCATACGGGTGAGTCTGCCTGACGTTATAAAATCGGGCCCGCCGCCAGGTCTGGCGGCGGGCCCGAGGAGGTGCACTGCACGGCGAGAGGCTACTTAGCGGCGGGCAGGCCGTAGGCCTCGACCTCGGTGTAGCGGTTCAGCGGATCGCGGCCTGAGGAGCCCATGCTGTAGAGGCGAACATAGCGCGCCTTCGTGCCTTTGGCATCGACCAGGCGGCCCTCGTTGGTCTCATAGTACTCGCGGTCCTTGCCGATCCCCATTCCCGCGCGATTCTCTGAGTCGTTGTTGTAGAGGGTCGTAACACCCTCGACGAAGTTCGGGTCGTTTGAGAGCTGAACGATCACCGCACGGAACACGACCGGAAAGAGATGGGCATGCCACACGACGATGTAAGAGAGTGGCGACGTCGCTCCGAGGTCGAGCTGGATCCACTGGAGGCGCGGCTTCAGCTCGACCGCTGAATCCTCGCGCGCCTCTTTCATTCCGTCCGTAATCATGTCCAGCGAACCGCTAAAGGGCGCCTTGCTGGAGGTCACCTTCTTG
>JBBRJW010000030.1:0-10429 GCA_038218705.1 Chthonomonadales bacterium
GAGAAGCCGCCCCGGCGCAGGTCGGGCAAGCGGACACGACCTGGAGGGCGGGTGAGCGGACAAATCCAAAAGGATGAAGGCGACCGCGCTGCAGCCCTGCGTGCCGTCTGGGAACGCACACTCCTCCTTCTCCACAAGGAGATTAACGCGGTTGCGTTCGATTCGTATGTCCGTTCCGCAAAGCCCCTCAGCCTGGTTGGCAACCTCTTTACCCTGGGTGTAGTGAGCTCCTTCGCACGCAATCGCATTGAAACGAAGTGCGCCTCCAGCATTCGCCTCGCACTCGAGAGCGAGACCGGTGTTGCCGGCCTCATCCTGCGCATCGAGGTCCTTCCTCAGGCCACGCAGATCGACCACGAAGCTCTGGGTCCCACCCAGCCAGCGCTGCCGCTGGGAGGCGACGGCGATCTTGAAGCGGGTCACTTTACAGACCTCGCCCCGGACCAGCCGTATGAGCCAGCCGGCATTCGGGGAGCGCGAAAGACCGTGCGCCGCCCCTCGGCGCCTGCGCCCCTCCCGGTTCCTACACTCAGTCTTAACGATCGATATACTTTCGACAGTTACATTCTCGGCGCGAGGTCGAACCGCCTCGCGTTCGTAAGCGCCCAGACCGTGGCTGCGCGCCCCGGGAGCGCCTACAACCCGCTCTATCTCTATGGCCCCGCCGGTCTGGGAAAGACGCATCTGCTTCAGGCGATTGCGTACGCCATCCAGGAGCAAACCCCCAGGACGAGAGTCTCATACGTCACCGGCGAGCACTTTCTCCAGGAGTATGTGCACGCGGTGCGAAGCGGCCATATAGAGTTGTTTCGCCGCGCCTATCGGGAAGTGGATGTCTGGATTGTCGACGACATCCAGATGGTCATCGGGAAGGAGCGCAGTCAGGAGGAGTTCTTTCACACCTTCAGCGCCCTTTACGAAGCCGGCAAGCAGATCGTGTTCGGCTGTGACCGGAGCCCGCGTGACTTTGACCTCGACGACGATAGGCTTCGCTCCCGATTTCAGAGCGGGCTCATTGCCGATATCACGCCTCCGGAGCTGGAGACGCGGCTGGAGTTCCTGCAGAAGGCCTGTGTCCGCATTGGAGCCGAAGTTCCCTACGACGTGCTGCTCTGCATCACGGAGTCGATCCAGTCCAACATGCGCTCGCTTGACGGCGCGCTCACAAAGCTCGTCGCGTACTCCTCGGTGATGAAGGTCCCGCCAACCATTTCGCTGGCGCGCAATGTCCTGACGGAATTCTTTATCGACATGCCCCAGCCCACTCGCCGCGTTTCGGTGGATCAGGTAATCGAAGCCGCCGCAGAGGCGTTTAACGAGACTCCATCTGGGATTCGGAGCGCGAGTCGAACGAAGAAGACCGTGCTGGCGCGCCACTGCGCGATGTACCTGTGCCGCGAGCTCATCTCTGAGATGAATACCACGACCCTGGGCAAGCACTTTGGAGACAGAGACCACGCTACGGTCACGTATGGCGTGCATCGTATCCGACAGCTTATGACCGATGACACAACGGTCAATGAATCCGTAACGGCGCTCCTGCGTCGCCTCTCCTCGTAATTTGCTCCGATGTTCCGCTCTCGATTCTATGGCAGCAATACCCGCTTTTTCGGCTGTCGCACGCCGAGTTATTAACAGAAGGTTAAGGGCACGGGTGCAGGGGGAGTCGAAGTGTCGTACGGCAAACCTGAGTCGGAGTCACACCGATTCGGGGTTCTGCAGGCAGTTATGAGTCTTATCCACAGTCACCATGGGGATAGTTGTTAGATTCGGGACTCACAACTACCTCACCGGGCTCCTCTCAACACACCGTGTCTAGTAAGCCCCCGGTTATCCACAAAACTCTGAGTCCTGTCCACTAATAACTATGGCCGCAGTTTCTATAGGGAAATAGACTCTTGTGCGCTATCGGGGAGTTGTAGAATCCGACAGAGTCCGGCAACAATTCGATTCTACAACAGGTAGAATAGGATGCAGAAGCGGCTGACCAGACGGTTATGAGTCTTCTCCACCGAGTCAGAGTCAGAGTCAGATTCTCTTATATAGAATCCCTATTGAATACAGCATTCCGGGAGTCCGTGCGTGGTTGGGGATCTTCCCACGCTGGACGGTAATCCAAAAATCGGGCAGGGAGAGGAAGTAGCGGCCCTGATGCGAGTCCGCCAGTTGAAGCTCTCCGGCTTTCGAAATTATCGGGAACTCGATCTCGCTCCTGGAGAGGGAATTAACATCCTTTACGGGGAGAATGCCCAGGGGAAAAGCAATGTCTTGGAGGCCCTCTCTCTGCTGGCCACCACCCGCTCCCTGCGGGCAAACCGCGAGTCCGAGCTCATCCAGCAGTCGAGCGAAATGGCTCACATCACTGCGGAGGTTACCCGGGAACGAGAGGGCGATGTAGAGCTCCAGGTCTCGATCTACCAGACGGACAAGAAGGCCGTCCGGGTAAACGGGATCAAGCGGCCGCGTGTGGTTGATGCGCTCGGCCAGTTCAACGCGGTCTTCTTCGGCTCCATCGATCTTGCAATTGTGAGCGGCGAGCCATCCACGCGCCGCCACTATCTGAACGTGGAGATCTCGCAGATAAGCCCGCGGTATGTCTACGATCTGGCGCGATACAAACGGGTGCTCGAGCAGCGGAACCGACTGCTCCGCGATCTCCGGGACCGCCCCCGCCGATTTGAAGAGAGTGGGCTGGAGGCGTGGAACGAGCAGCTGGTGCTGCATGGAGCTCCGCTGTTCGAAAAGCGGGCGTTCTACCTGGAACGGCTTGCACCGCTGGCAGCGCGCGCCCATCGACTCCTGACCGACGACCGGGAGGAGCTGGAGCTGCGGTACCTCCCGAGTATTGTGCTTCCGGAGAACACGGAATGGTCCGGCGGCTCCGGCAGCCCCAGCTCAAGCGTGGAGAGCGGCGAGGACGCGGGGCCCGCAAGGTCCCCGGAATCGGCTCCCACCGCCACAGAGAGAGTGGCAAATGCTTTTCGCGCATATCTGAGCGCACTCGCCCCGGATGAGGCGCGCAGGGGCACAACGCTGGCAGGGCCCCAGCGAGATGATCTCTGCTTTATCGTAAACGGCATGGATGCTCGCATCTACTGCTCCCAGGGCCAACAGCGAACGGTGGCTCTTGCACTGAAACTCGCAGAGCACCAGCTCATCGAGGATTACGTCGGCGAAATGCCTGTTCTACTCCTCGACGATGTGATGAGTGATCTCGACGATGCACGCAGATCGCACCTGATGGAATGGGTCAGTAAACGGGGTCAGACATTTATTACCTGCACAAACCTGCGGGCATTTCCGAAAGAGATATTGGACAGGGCGAAGACCCTGCGCGTTGTGGGAGGAACGGTGACCCCCGATGCCTGAAGACTTTCCGGATCAGAATCGCCCGCAAGCGGCTCGCAAGCGGCCGCCCGCTCGACGGGCCGCCCGCCCGAGCGGCCCTGACAACTATGCGCCGCCCGCTGCCCTCCGCTCGTCTCCGCTGGCAGCGGTGCTCGTGAGCACGATTGGCGGCATGGAGAGCGCCGCGCAGATCCGGGAGAGCCTGGCGCTGGTGCACTGGCCGGAGGTAGTTGGCCCACAGGGCGCCGCGGCCTCCCAGCCCGAGTCGGTGCGCGACGGAATTCTCTTTGTTCGGACGCGCAGCTCTGTCTGGTCGCATGAGCTCACCCTCCACAAGCCTCGCCTGCTTGCCGGGCTGAACCGGCTTCTTGGCGGACCGGTAGTGAAGGAGATCGTATTCCGAGCACGCGGGATGAAGCCGCCTGTGGAGGTGACTCGCGTTGAGCAGCCCGACGCTACGGGAATCCAGGCAGTCGTCCTGAGCCAGAGTGAGCGAGTTGAGCTGAGAGAGAAGCTTCACGCCCTCTATAGCGTCGAGGACGATCGTGCGCGGGAGGTGCTTGCCCGCCGGCTGACCCAGGAGGCGAAGCTGCGGCGATGGCGCCTCGACAACGGCTGGCGTACATGCCGCCGGTGCGAAGCACTGCACGAGACCGAATTCGCGCTCTGCCCTATTTGCCGCCTCTGCGGGTGACCTCATCGCCGGCCTGAATTGGCGGGCGCTCCTGCCTGATAAGCCGCCATGAAACAACGATTGCTGCTGCTCGTGGCCATCGGATTTGCCGCCGGTATCGCTCTGGCGGTCGCGCCCGCGCCACTTCCTCTGGTTCCCCTGATCCTGACCCTCTTCGGTATCTCCGCAGCTCTTCTCGGTGGCGCAGCGCGCTGGGCTCCCTTCGCTGCAATCGCACTCTCGACTCTGCTTGGCTCACTGGTGATTCGACCATCGTTAACCGTGTCGCCTGATGACATCTCTCGCCTCGCTCCCCGCCTTATCACGTTGACAGGTGTCGTAGACTCTACCGAGCCGTCCCTCCACTACACCTCGGACGATTCGCCCGATCGCCTGTCGCTAACGCTTCGTGCAGAGCACATGGAGGAGGGCCCCGGCGGCTCGACTGTGAGCGGACTCGTCGCGGTGCGGATCCGCCTCCAACCCGGCGCAGACCTCGCGCCGCCCGACCTCCCGGCTGGCACGCGACTGCGTGTGCGCGGGTGCCTGGAGCTGCCGCCGCAAGCGCGAAATCCCGGAGGGTTCGATTACCGCGCCTTTCTGGCGCGCCACTCGATCAACTCAGCCCTGGAGGTGGATAGCCCCGCCGGCTGGCAGACGCTGGAGGCGGCCGGGCCCGCAGGGCTCCTATCTCGCCTCGTGATAGCCCTGCGCACTCCCATCCTGAATCACGCACGTCTGAGCTTCTCACTGGACCAGGGGGCCGTTCTGGCAGGCATGCTGCTCGGCGACCGTCAGCGACTGTCGCCAGCGCTGCGGGAGGTCTTCGAGCGCACGGGAACGGCCCACGTTCTCGCGACCGCCGGACTGCACGTCGGAGTGGTTGCGCTGTTGGCGCTCACGCTTCTGCGCCGCTGCAGACTGGGCCGACGGCCCGCCTCGCTGCTGACCATTGCGCTCCTGGCCATATTCGCCCTGATGGCGGGCGAGCGCGCGGCCGTGGTACGCGCTGCGCTCATGGCATCCATCGCGCTCCTGGGGCTGAGCGTTGAGCGAGAGCCGGATGCTCCCTCCGCGTTGGGCGGCGCAGCGCTCCTGCTGCTTGCGATCAACCCGAAGGAGCTCTTTGATCCTGGCTTCCAGTTTTCGTTCCTCATTGTCGGTACGCTTCTTCTGCTTCTCCCGCTTGGAGCTCCCCTTTCAGAGGCGATAGGACGAAGGATTCCGGGCCGCGATCCACGGTCGAAGTTCCTTCGCCGCACCCTTCAGGGAGCTGCGGGAACGCTGGCGGTTACAGTTGCCGCTCAACTCGGTGCGATGCCGCTCACGGCGTACTACTTCAATACAATTTCCCTGGCTGGCATGCCGGCAAACGTGTTGATCCTCCCACTTCTCGGGCTGATACTACCCCTCGGCTTCGCGGCATCGGCGCTCGGGGCTCTCGCCCCCATCTGTGCCGTTCCGCTCGACCTGCTGCTTCGGGCCCTGCTCGGCACGGTCCTTGCAGTGACTCGGACCTTCTCCGCAATGCCGGGGGCTGTCCACTTCCTGCCTTCGCCGGCGCCGGCAAGCATCGTTCTCTATTACGCCCTCCTCTGGCTGGCGGCCATCTGGCTCGGGCGTCTGCTGCGTGGAGGCGAGCCTGCCCCCGGTGAGACGGCCATTGTCCGCCCGCGGATCCCTCCGGTCGCATGGCGGGCCGCGCTCGCGACAGTGGCTCTGCCCGTGCTGCTGCTCTGGCCTGCGACCGATGAGCGCGCTCCGTCGAGCGGAGCTCTCGCAATCACCTTTCTCGACGTGGGTCAGGGGGATGGCGCGGTGATCCAATCGCCTACCGGAAGAGTAATGCTGGTCGATACCGGAGGCGTGGATGATCAGGGGAGCAATGAGGGCGAGCGCACGGTCGGGCCGTTCCTGCGGGCACGCGGTATCCGCCGGATCGACCTGATGCTGTTGACGCACCCGCATGCCGATCATATCGGCGGCGCGGCCTGGCTCCTCGCGCACTTTCCCACTGGCCGACTGCTTGAGAACGGTGCGCAGACAGGCTCACCGCTCGCGGCGGAACTCGAGACCGAGGCACGGCGCGACGGCGTGGAGTGCAGGAGCGCGCCACCTGGCTCACAGCTCGATCTGGGCGGCGGCGCAGTAGCGGAGCTTCTCGCTCCCACCGATGCGGAGAGGGAGCTTCCGCCCAATGACGGATCGGTGGTGATGCGGATCACCTACGGGCGCACGCACTTTCTGCTGGTCGGGGACGCGGAAGCCCAGGAGGAGAGCGACCTGCTGGCGAGCCACACGCCGCTTGCCGCCGACGTGCTGAAGGTGGGGCACCACGGGAGCAGCACCTCCACCAACCCGGATTTTCTGGCCGCGGTGCGCCCTCGGATTGCTATCATTTCGGTAGGCGCGCATAACGTCTACGGTCACCCGAGCCCGGTTGTCACGCGTCGCCTGCGTGATTCGGGAGCGCAGGTCTACCGCACCGATCAGAACGGTGCCATCACGGTCTGGTCGGATGGAAGGACCGTTCACGCGGAGCCGATGCATCCCGCTGGGCGCTAACGCTGAGACCAGCCTTCTCCTATATGCGGGGCCTACGGTCCGCCAGGGCTCGCCCCCCATTTACTCTCCGGGCAACATCGAGTCTCCTGTTGCCCTCCCGGTTCTTGTCCGGTTCCCTGCCCCTTACGGGCCCGCTCAGAAGCGGTCCAGCGGATGCCTCGCTGGCTGTCAAGCCGTTGGCGCTGCTGCGTACGCCGGGGAGGGGGCCTCTGTAATCGCCTGTCTGCGGTCCCGATACAGGCTCTCTGTCGGGCCGAGGGACGAACTGGTCTACGCGGTCAGGCCGTGGGTCGCGGCAGGGACAGAGCGCTATTCGTGGCGCGCAGGCGGCTCGCTTCTCGGGTCCAGCACGCTTCGGCGCTTCCTCGGAATCAGCCTGCGGCCGGGTGAACATCCGAATTATTGGGCATTCTGTGCGCTCGGCAGGAAGACACCAAACTATTCTCGAAAACAGTCGGGTGACCATCCTTTTATCCGGCTTCCCGCTCCTTAAGGAATCAGAATGGCACTATCCGGCAGGCGAGTACGGCGCACGGGTTCGTGGGCGGATTGGGGCACACGAGCGAGGCGGATAGCGGGCTCATCTACATGCGCGCTCGCTGGATGGACCCGGCGACGGGCCGGTTCCTCAGCGAAGATCCGGCGGGCCAGGGAGCTAATTGGCTAATCTATTGCAGCGATGATCCGGTCAATCGGGCGGATCTGAATGGGCGTGAGTTCAGCCTTGTTGGACAGCTCGTGGCCGGTGGTATAGCCGGCGTGTGCAGTGGCTTTGCGAATGCTTTTGTCGCGTGCCTCCAGCGCGCAGTCGGCTTAAAAGCCGATGGCGCGGCTGCCTTCTGGAGTGGTTTCGTCGGAGGTTTTGTATCAGGGTTCTGTGACTGTCCACTTGGGTCGGCCGTAGGTTCAGCCCTTAGTGCAGGAATAGATGGTAAGGCCAGCGGCGATGACTGGAATAACACGCTAGCTGAAGCATTAATCGCTGGGGCCCTTTCGTTTGCAGGTTCGGCTGGTCCGGGGGGCAAGGCAGCAGTACACACATCTTTACATGAGCTTGAAATGGTGTTGCTGTGCTTTGACAGCGGGCTAGTGGTTGAAGCTGGGGCCGCTGCGAACAGGAGCTTGAAGTGATGGAAGAGCGGTTCCGGGCCAGCACCGATATGCTGCTTCGACTATCGCGACGAGCGATGGTGTGGTCGCTCCAAGTGACATGAAACGTCCTAACTTTGGAGACCCGATTCACCTCTTGTCTCTGGCCTCATTTCGTACGCTGCCCTGAGAATCTCGGCGCAGCCACCAGTGCCAACTGCGGGCCGCCGAGTCACTCGGTATACGGCCAAGATCGCAGTGAAGATCGGTCGTTCGACTTGAACCGGCGAAGACAGGGATCGGCAGCAATGGGTGGGTGCCAATTGCCAGTAGAAACATTCCACATGCCTGCGAGTCTTGAAGGGGCTCGTGCGTGTCGTTGGCTTAAGTGGACGCCTGCTACCCTCTTTCTGATTGTTTGCCTATTGCCTGGGTATTTCAACCTGAATCATGATTCCTGGCTTGACGAATTGCTCCTTGGCGCCGGTGCGTGGGTCTGGGTTGTTGTCTTCGATCGACTCATTCAGTTATTCGAAACGGAATACGAGATATCGGCGGCGGGACTTATCGTGCGGCACCAAGGTCAGACACAGCGGACTGTTGCATTAGCGGATATCGTCATTATCGACCGGTGGCACCAGCCGTTTGGAAGTCGATCGCGTTTGAAGCTCTTTGTTAAGGGCCGGTTCGCAGTCCACACTGCTCACGGAACGTTTCTCCTTCCCTTGCCAGGCGGTGAGCACAACAAGGCATTCCGGGAGACCGTTGATCGGCTCGGCGTGCCTGCATCTTGGGCGAGCCACTAGATCGGCGGTCCGTGACCACGGCACAGCCGCTCCATCGTTGGCGGAGTGAGCACCGACTACCTGCACGACGGGCAGTCGGTGGTCCGCGAGCTTCGCGCCGGGGCGGCGGTGGCCACCTACCTCAACGGCTCGCGTGGGCCTGAGTACCGGCGGGATGATGTTACGGGGCAAGTGCGCTGGTACGTGTACGACGGCCTTGGGAGCGTGGTGGCCGAGGTCGCGCCCGGCGGCAGCGTGACCAGCCAGCGGGCGTACGACGTCTACGGCGGCGTACGAGGCGGTAGCGGGCAGGCGAGCACGGCGCACGGGTTCGTGGGAGTGCTCGGGCATACCAGCCGGGCGGACACCGCCTGATCACCAGGTGCGCCCGCTGGATGGACCCGGCCACGGGGCGATTCCTGAGCGAGGACCCGGCCGGGCAGGGCGATAATTGGCTGGTCTATTGCGGCGATGATCCGGTCAACAAGGTGGATTCGACGGGCACGATGTCGAATCTCGCGCGGTCGGTCTGGGCAACTATCGCGGCTGGTCTCACCACCGGAGCAATAATCGGACTCGCGCGCGCCTGCACAGAAATTCAGGTTAAGGCCGCCAACATTCTCCTCGTCGGCGCGGCCTTCGCTTGGGCAATGGCGGCGGTGGGACTTCCAGATTCGTTTTCAATCATGGGCAATATTGCGAATGGCGTCTTTGCGCTGAAACTCGCGATTTGCACGTTAGGTGAAAGCACATCAGCCGCTTCCAAGACGTATGCGTGGTCCGCTGCGGCAGTACTTGCGACAGAGGGCATAATTGAGATCGGCCTTATCGCCTCGATAGGAGCGGATACTGGAGGAGGAGGATGCCACTGATGCGAAAGCCAGTTCGGGTCGCCGTAACCGTTTATCTGAGCCTGTTGTCGCTGGCCTATGCCGGCTATTCATTCGTCAGGCTTACGAGGCGTATCAGCGACGCCAAGCAGGAGGTCTTCCTCTGCACGGTGTTTTCTTCCTTTCTGATCTTCGAGGGGATCATCTATTATCTTAGGAGACACGAGAGGCAATCAGACAATCCTTGCAACTGAGTCATCGAGCAGAGACACATCGCCGTCGGAAGCTCGCCGTCCGAGGATCACAAGTAAGCCACGCTCTCAGTGGGCACACGAGCACGTCCGACTACCTGCTCGACGGGCAGTCGGTGGTGCGCGAGCTTCGCGCCGGGGCGGCGGTGGCCACCTACCTCAACGGTCCGCGCGGGCCTGAGCACCGGCCTGTCCTGCCCCGCCGTTCCCACGAATGCGGTGAGATCAGACGCAGGAACCTGCGCACCCATCCGCGTACTTCCCCCTGATGTTCGTTCGCCATTCTGGGCGGGGCGAGGGGAGGAGGATTGCGGTGGCAGACAAAGCGAGAGAGAGGGTGGACCACGATGCGCTCTTCAAGAACCTCATCGAGACGTTTCTGGTGGAGTTTCTGCGCCTCTTTGTGCCAGCGCTCGTCGCACATCTCAATCTGAGGACCGTTAAGTTCCTCGATAAGGAGATCCTAAGCGACGTCAAAGGCCAGAGCCGTCACCTTGTCGATCTGCTCGTGGAGTGCCGGATGAAGGGCAGCGGCAAGCCCAAGACCATCCTCATCCATATCGAGAACCAGGCGAGCCTGCAGAAGAACTTTGCGCGTAGGATGTTTCGCTACTTCGCCCATCTGTTCTTGAAGTTCGATCTCGATGTCTACCCGATCGCTCTGCTCTCCTATGATCGGCCTACCTCGCAGACTCCTCAGTTCACCCTCGACTTTCCGGATAAGCGTGTGTTACAATTCGACTATACCGCTATCCCTCTCGCACAACTGGACTGGAAGCACTATCTGAACCAGCCCAACCCGGTGGCGATCGCTCTGATGGCAAAGATGCATATCGAGCCGGCAGATCGACCGCGTGCGATGCTTGAGATACGGCGGATGCTTGGGTC
>JBBRJW010000031.1:0-10400 GCA_038218705.1 Chthonomonadales bacterium
GTGCGCGTTATCGGGCGACTGGAGGAGGCCACGGAGGATTTTCCCACCGGATCGGTACTGCTGGGCGTAAAGGACCAGGGCACCGGTATACCGGAATCCGCGTTGAAGAAGCTCGGCGAGAAGTTCTTCCGTGTCGATAACTCCACACACCGGCGGATCGGTGGAACCGGTATCGGCCTCTTCCTGGTTAAAAACCTGATCGCCGCCCATAAGGGGATTATGTGGGTGGAGAGCGAGCTGGGGAAGGGCTCTACCTTCTGGTTCCGCTTCCCGCGCTACCAGCCCAAAGTAGCTGAGCTCCCGTAGGTGCCGCAACCGGTTTAATGGCCCGCCAGGGAACAGGAACACAAGAGCGTGAGTCTCACCAATCAGGAGTTGGTTCAGATTGAGATTCGCCAGGAGGCCCACGCGGCAGGACTGCCGCTTCCGGCATACGCCACGGCGGGAGCTGCCGGCCTGGATCTTTGTGCCGCCCTGCCCGCTGGAGAGCCCTTGAGGCTTATGCCTGGCGAACGAGCGCTTGTTTCGACCGGGCTGCGAATTGCGCTTCCTCCCGGCTACGAGGCGCAGGTTCGGCCGCGCAGCGGTCTTGCTCTGCGGCACGGTATCGGGATGGTGAATTCGCCTGGCACAATCGATTCCGACTATCGCGGAGTGGTCTCGGTCCTGCTCATAAACTGGGGCGAGGCCGCAGTGGACATCCATCGCGGCGATCGAATTGCGCAGATGGTGGTGAGCCCGGTGAGCCGGGTGGAGCTCGTTCCGGTGGAGACGCTGGCCGAGACCGCTCGAGGCGACCGCGGCTTTGGCTCTACGGGAGGTGCTGCTTCTGTGGAACCGTGCCGTGAAACTCAGATGGCGCCATCCTCCGGTCTGGAGAGACAGCAATGAGATGTACAGGCTGTGATACCGAACTGAAAGAGGACTGCCACTACTGCCCGCGATGTGGAAAGCCTTCGGCGCTCGCCGCAGGCGCGCAGACCGTGGCGGTATCGGACTCCGCTGCCAACGGTGAGGCAGAATCGGCCGAGGCTGCTGAGGCTCCAGGAGCGGTGGCTGCGTGCGACACACTCTCTGCCGTGGGCTCGCTCGATGAACGCGCGCTGTCGGACCTGCTCACGCGCGCCAACCTCTGTAGGGCCCGCGAGCAGTATGCCGAAGCGGTTGACCTCTGTGTGACGGCGCTGCGGTCGGATCCTCGCAGCGCGGCTGCTCACTCCCTGCTGGGCGATATCTACCGAGACCGCAAGCGCCCTGAAGATGCCCGACAGTGGTATCGAATGGCCATCGATCTGGAGCCGAACGCCTCCGACGAAGCGAAGCTGCGCCGACTCGAGGGGCCGCTACCGCTCGCCGCCCGGCGCGACTCCGATCGGCCAGCGGCGCTGGCGTTCGCATCCGGTGGCGCTGTGGAGGGAACTGCCCTCCTGCTCGGTGTATCTCCTCAGCGATGGCTTCGGGGGATTACCTACAGCTCACTCCTCTTCCTCGTCGCGGTACTGCTCTTCCTCATCGGCGGACAGGCGTCTCGCCCGCGCGATGGGGGTGTGGGGCTGCCCATGGCACAGGGGCGCGAGGTTGCGCCCGGGCTGGATGCGAGCAGCGGTCCGCTGCCCGCAGCCCAGATCGGCGGCGCGGCCTCATCGCCTAACAACGGGCAGGCGGCTCGGCCGCAAGCTGCGCCGATGGCAGGGGTTGGCATCGCGCCAGACCAGAATACTCCGGGTCAGCCCACTCTGCCGACCTTTGCCACTGCGCCAGGGCAGCCTGCGCCCCGCATTACCGCGCCGCAGCGCAATATGGCTGCTCCCCGCGAGGTTGCGCCGGCTTCGGTGAGGCAGGTGCGCCCCATGGAGCCCGTGCCGTCGGCGAGTGGCGAGGCGCCCCCTCCGCCCATGCAGAGCACGGTGGTGGAGCTGGGCGATGGGATGCATCTTGAGCAGACACAGCTTTCGGGTGAGACCGTTAATGCCCTGGTCATCGCGCCGAATCGCCCGGTTAGCGACCCGGGGTTCCATGATGCGCTGATTAGGAACGCAGTTCGCGCGGCGAATGTTGCGCTGGGCGATCAGCGCGCGGCACAGAGCGCTCGCGTGTTTCTGCAGACAGGGCGGACCGAGGCGGGAGGCGCAGTACTACTGGTTGCGGAGCTCTCCCGGCAGATCGCAGCGGAGTCGAGACCGGAGGAGAGCCCGGAGCTGCTTCAGCAGCGCTTTACAAGTTATCAGTGGGGCGCCGCTGCGCCCTGACCCGGTCTGGCGAGACAAAACCAGAGCGCCCCGGGAGAGGATTCTCCCGGGGCGCTCTCAAGTGGTCAGCGAAGGAGCTCAGGCTTCGATATCGTCGCCGGCTTCATCCGCTTCCGCTTCCGGGTCGTCGAAATCCCCGGCGATGGGCGCGATGATGTCGGAGGCCTTATCGACTTCCGGCATATCTTCGAGCGAATTGGAGCTGCCGATGGTTCGGGTTGGCAGGTCGATATCGAGCGGGTTGAGGCCGATCGTCGGATGCTTCTGGCGTGCTTCGTCGCTGACGAATTTCACCTTGACATCCGCCATCCACATCGGTATTTTAGGCATGGGTTTGCCCGTCTCAGAGCAGACCACTTCTCTTACTTCCAGATCCGGCTTTCGCATCCGTAATTGACTCCTGACGGGGCCGGGGCTCGGCCTCCTGCAATGTCGTGTGTGAGGTGTGCGCCCGCGTTACCTGGCGGTCTCTGCCTTCTCCGGCTTTGCGGGGGGAGGCGCTTGAAGCGCTGAGACAACTCCGTTGATCAGCATCAGCAGCCCTGCGCCGAGATAGATCGCAGAGGCGTCGGAATTGAGCGGCTGGCCTGGCTCCATCAGGAAGCGCGAGCCTGTGGCGAAGCCGGCGAGACTGATTCCAATCAGCACAATGCCGATCAGGATGAACATGTTCAGGTAACGGAGCATATGCTGCCTTCCGGGGCGCGTGCGCGCGGGCGAAACTTCTCGGTAGTATACCCCATTGTAGAGGGGCGGGGTTCCCGTTTGATGAGCTGGCCAGGGCGAGCGCTTGCAGAGGCGGTGAGTGACCGGAGTTCCCGGAGCGAGTGAAGGAGCGGTTGATGGCCTATAAGGTGTGCGATCGGTGCCGGCAGCCGGCAATGCTTGATGCGACGGAATGCAAGCGGTGCGGTCTGGAATTCCTGCCGCTGGACGAGGAGGAGCTGACCCGCAAGCCCAGGCAGCGGCTCAAGCCAGTGGCGGTGGCGGCTCTGCTGGGAGCGGGGCTGCTGACGCTGGTTCTGGCGCGCTTCGTTCTCTTTCGGCAGGAGCCGGCTATCGGCAAGTGGCTTATCCAATCCGACCAGGTTGAGCTGACTTCGGATGGCCAGATGCGGATCCAGCACACGATTCCGCCGATAGTGGGAATAACGCCGGCGGGAAGCGCTCCGGTGCAGTCGATGACTCTCCGATGGAGATCAAAGGGCGATGGCCGAATCGACGTGATTGCGCCGGTCATCTCCACGCTCGGAAATGAGGGACTGCACCTTCCGATTGGCGATGTTATCTTGAACAATAAGATCGAGGGCGTTGTGGAAGAAGATGGTCAATTGCTGAAGCTCTCTGATCCGGAGCATGTGGTGACTCTTCGCCGCCAGTGACCGGGTCTGGAGCAGCGAGCTCGCTCATCCGCAGCGCTTTCGCGCGCTCTACCTTCAGGGAGACCCCCTGCCCCTTGCGCTGCAAAATCCCCCGCACGATGATTGCAGGTGAGAGGAGAAAGACGGGCGTGAGGGCAAGCGCCTCCCCGGAGCAGATGAGCTGCAGAGTATCGGTTTCGTCCTCCAGGGTAGCGAAGAGCACGGATCGGCCGGAGCGCGTGGGCGGCCGATGCGGCCGGATGTTGAGCCCGGCGACGGTAACCCGCTCGCCCGCCATCCGCTGCTGCGCATCGTAGGTGGTGAGGATGCGCCAGCGCCCCAGATTCTCCCTCAGATGTGCGAAGGGATGCGCTCCCGCGCAGACTCCGGTGATACGCCACTCCCAGAGCATCTTCTCCCAGGAGGAGTGGTCCGCCAGCTCCCATGCCACGGGCGTATCGTGCTCGGCGGCCCGGCCGAGCCGGAGCGCCTCCTGCAGCCCGCTCTCCTCCCCTGCGCGATAGGCGCGGGCCAGCCCCACGCTCTCCTCCAGCTGCCAGAAGAGACCTCGCCGGTGCTCGTGCAGCCCATCGAAAGCGCCTCCCAGCACCAGATTCTCCAGCCGATTCATATGGAGTGGAACGCGGGCGCAGAAGTCGAGCAGGGAGACGAAGGGGCCGCTCGCTCTCGCCTTCAGGATGGCGGCAATATCGGCCTCGCGCATATCCTCCATCAGCCGCATGCCGAGCCGGATAGCGTCGGGCTCCTCCGCGTAACAGGCATCTTCGCTTCGATTAATGCACACGGGACGGATCTGCACTCCCTGACGGCGGGCCTCCGCCGCCAGGGAGTTGGCGCAGTAGTAGCCCATCGGCTGGTTGCTCATGAGGGCGGCGAAGTACTCCGCCGGGTGGTGGCGCGCCAGGAATGCGGTTTTGGCGGCTGTGATTGCGAAGGAGGCAGCATGTCCCTCCGTGAAGCCGTAACCAGACCAGGTCTCTATCTGCTGCCAGATGCGGAGCGCTCGCTCTGGAGAGATGTCCGGGTGTGTGGCGCGTGCCCGGGTCATGAACGCCACGGCCGCTTCCTCCATGGTGCCCAGCTTATCGTGCTTGCCGAGCTGCTTGCGGAGGCGGTCTGCTTCGGCGTCTGAGCAGCCGAGCATGATGGCGATCACCTGCACCACCTGCTCCTGAAAGACCACGCACCCATAGGTTTTGGCGAGGACGGGCGCGAGTGCGGGATGGAGCACATCGGCGCGCATCCAGCCATTCCGGCAGGCGACGAAGCGCTTCACCGCCTGTGAGCGGATGGGGCCGGGGCGAATCAGCGCCACGGAGGCGACCAGATCCTCGAAGTGCTCGGGATGGAGTACGGTGGCGAGAGCCATCTGCGCCGGCGATTCGAGCTGGAAGACCCCTGTGGCGCGCCCCGCCTGAATCTGGCGGTAGGTTTCGGGGTCATCGAAGGGGATATGGTCATACCGGAATTCGGGCTCGGAGCGCTGGATATCGGCCTCCGAATCCTGCACGGCAGCGAGAATGCGCAGCGAGAGTACGTCGAGCTTGATCGCTCCTATCTCCTCCACGTCGTCTTTGTCGAGGGTCATCAGCGGCATCACGCCGCGCGCGGTGGGCTGCATGGGAGCGAGCGAGCGGATAGGCGCGCGGCTCACCACCACCCCCGAGCTGTGCGTGCCGAGGTGACGCGGGAAGCCGGCCAGCTTGCCGCAGAGCGCGAAGAGGAGCTTGAAGCGCTCGATCAGATGCGCGTGCGGCTTCAGCTCCGCATACTTCTCGAAGGCGGCTTCGATCGTGTCGGCGCGCACGAAGCCCGCCATGTTCTTGGAGAAAAAGCGGAGGATATCGGGTGGGAGGTCCAGGACCTTTCCGACATCGCGCAGGGCGGATTTGGCGAGGAAGGTATGGAAGGTGCAGGCCATGGCCACGTTCTCTTCGCCGTACTCCTGCTGGATATAGCGGAAGACATCGTCGCGCCGGGTCGAGGCGAAGTCGAGGTCGATGTCGGGCATCTTGCCGGGCGCGAGGAAGCGGGCGAAGGGGAGATTGCGGGCGATTACGTCCACATCGGTGAGCTTCAGGGCGAAGGCGACGCAGCTATCGGCGGCGCTTCCTCGTCCGGTGCAGCGGATGCCTGCCTGTCGCGCCCAGCGCGCGATCTTCCAGGCCATCAGAAAGTAGTCTGCGTAACCGAGCTCCACGATGACGGCGAGCTCGTGCTCCAGCCGCGCCGTAACGGCCGCAGGCAGGCCGCAGTAGCGAGCATCCGCGCCCTTATAGGCGAGCTTGCGCAGGTAGGAGGCGGCATCGTGCCCCTCGGGGCAGGGATAGGAGGGCGTAATCTGCTCATTGCGGGGCAGGGCAGGCTCGCACTGCGCCGCGATGCGGGCGGTGGCCTCCAGCGCCTCCGGCGCCCAGTAGAAGAGATCGAGCATCTCTGCGCCCGACTTCAGGTAGCGCTCGAAGTTAAGGGGGCGAAGGGGGTGCGTCTCCGCCACGGTGACGCCGGCGGCGATGCACCGGAGAACATCGTGGGTAATGAATCCTCGCCGGGTGGCATAGTGAACGTTGTTGGTGCAGACCGCGCCGACCCCGAGCCTCTCGGCCAGCGCTCGAAGCGCCCCGGCAACACAGCGACTATCCGGGGTGAAGTCATCCTGCAGCTCGATAAAGGTCTGCTCCCGGCCGAACCAGTGGCGCAGTCTGCGCGCCGTCTTCTCGGCTTCTTCGTAGCAGTGCGCACGCGTGAGCGAGGAGACTCGCCCCAGCCGGCAGCCGGTGAGGCAGACGAGGTTCTCGGCGTGCGCCTCCAGCGCCTCCCAGGGGAGGCGGGGCGAGAGGCGTCCGCCGTGCGCATGCGCGAGGGAGATGAGCACGCAGAGGTTGGCGTAGCCAGCACGGTTGCGCGCCAGCAGGGTGAGGTGCGAGTCGTCCTCCAGGGTGAGCTCCGCGCCGAGTATCGGCTTGATACCGTAGCCTTCGCAGCAGGAAGAGAACTTGACGGCGGCGGCCAGGGAGTTATGATCGGTGAGGGCGAGCGCCTCCATGCCGAAGCTGGCGGCGCGCCGCACCAGCACCTCGATATCGCTTGCGCCATCGAGGAACGAATAGGGGCTGTGGAGATGCAGGTGAGTGAACATCAGTCGGCGACTGCCTCCAATCTCCACTCCACGCCAATCTGGTGCAGCTCGTAGCAGCCGGATGGGGCCGTCTCGATCCGGTAGGCAGTGGTCTCGATCATGCGGCCCCAGCGCCAATCGGTCTCCTTCCAGCGGTTCTGAACGGCCAGAACCTCCCAGGGCTCTCCTCGACGGAGAATGCGCCGGGGCGCGCCGCGCGAATCGGTGGTCACCTGCACCGCTTCTCCCCGGCGGCGTGCGAGCGCGTGAGTCCAGAGCGTGATACGGCGCGCCTTCCGGAGCAGTCCGCCGGTAACCACGCAGCCGAAGCCGTACCGCCGCCGCAAGTTCACCAGAGCGGCGTCGAGGCGGTTGCGCCGCTCCTGGGGCAGGTTATTGCCGAACTCGTCCAGCAGAGTGAGCTGCACGCCGGATCCCGCGCCAAGATCGCCGGCCTGGAGGGTAACCCAGGCGACCGGCCGATCGATTCGCGTGCGTCCCAGCAGGCGTACGGCGGAATCCAGCAACTCCTGGCGCTGATCGGCCGGGCGGCCGAGACGCTCCCGCTCTTCGATTCGCTCCCCCGCCTCCAGCCCGATGCGGAGCACAACGGCGCGGCAGAACTGGTGCTCGCGCTGCAGCATGCGGGCAATCCGGCTCGCGCAGCGCTCCAGCGCATAGTGGAGCATCCGCGCATCCTCGATCTCCTCCTCAAAGCAGTAGGTGCGCTCGATGCTGGGGCGGGGCCAGCGCGGTCGCACGCGGTCGCCATCGTCGCCGAGGGCGAGCCGGCGCAGCAGCAGCGCGGTCTGCTTGAACTGACGATTCATCTCGCGCGGAGGAATGCGCAGCACGTCGCCCAGAGTGTTGATGCCGAGGCGCTCCAGCTTCGCCAGCAGGGGCGGATTGATTCCCGGGAGGCGCTGGAGCGGTATACCGGCCAGCAGGGCGGCCTCGCGATCCACCTCTACGGTGATAGCGCGGGCCGGCGCCGCCAGCAGGGCCGCCTGGCGGGCCACCAGCTTGGTGCGGGCGAGACCGATCTGCACGGATACGTGAATTCGAGCAGCGATCAGGGAGGCGAGATGGCGAGCGCGCTCCACAATTTCGGGTCCCGTCATCTCCACGAAGCAGAGCTCGGGAGCTGTGGGCTCGACAACAGAGCTCTCAATCGCGAGAAGGTCCCAGACGCACTGGCTCGCCTCCTCGTAAGCGGCGAGATCGTAGGGGAGCAGCAGCACGCTCCGGCAGAGCGTACGGGCCGCTGGCGCGGACTGCCCCGGCGCAATGCCGAGCGCTGCCGCCTCTTCAGAGACCACCGCGAGCGTGCCGGCCTCGTTGAGCAGGGCAACGGGCTCTCCCTGCAGCGAAGGGAGGCGGGCCTGCTCGCACGCGATTCCGATGCGCGGCATATAAAAGCAGGCAACCAGCATTCCCCCTCCTCTCTTCTGGTTAAGCAGACAGATAGATGCGTACATAATATGCGATACGCACACATTTGTCAACCTTTTTGCAGGGGGCGGGCAAATTCTCTGCCGGAGGGTGCCCGGCCAATCTGCCGCCGCGCCACAAATCCCGGAACTTCCGGACACCTGGGCGCGTCTTCCAGGTGATTGTTTACAGCTTCAAGCTGACATTCGGGTCGAGCCATGGCCGTTCGACCCGTTTTGTTTGCCCCGATTGTTCGGTCGAGCGGTTCGCGGAGGCGAGAGCGATGAGGATGTTTCGGAAGGGCCCCGAGAAGCTTCGTGAGAATGCGCCTTCCAGGGGATATGGTGGCATGCTGCTGCTGAGTGCTCTAAGCGTTGGGCTGGTGGCTGCCATGGGCGCATGGAGTGCGCGGGAGACCGAGGCGCGCCGCGAAAGTGGTGCGGAAACCCCGGCGCTTCCGCCCGACCCGCTGCCTGCTCACAAGTCTGCCGCTGAGGGGGAACCGATGGCAGCCCGCCCACAACAGAATTCTGACCGTTTGCCGGATCGCGCAGGTGTGCAGAAGCCGCGTCCGGCGGTCTCTGCCAACCCAAACGGCATCCCCCAGAAGGTACGACACAACCGGAGCGCCGAAGAGGGGAAACCAGAGCAGTCTACCAGAGATGGGCAGCTCTCCGACAGCAAGATGGTGAGCGGGGGGCAGGAGCTTCGGGACCACGATTTTGCGTTTCCCGATCAGGCTGGTGAGGGCGCGAACGAGCGGGTTCGCGAGGATATGCATGAGGCCGACCCGGCAGCAGTACGCAGCGGCGGCGAGCAGGATGCGGAGCCAGGGGACAAGCCCGCCCGCTCACTGGTCGGGGCCATCCAGGACCAGGATCTATCGACGCCGGATCTCGCTCAAGAGCGGGGCTAGCAGGGAGCGGGGCCGCTCTGCAGTGCGCCCGTTTCACGGCGTGACTGATCTGCCTGCTGCGAGCCCGGGAACCTTCTAGCTGGGGCGGGGGCAGAGTACGCGGAGCGCGGCCGGAACCGCATAAATGGTAACCGGAAGACGGCCATAGACATGGTCGTCGACATGCACGGCCGGCGCTTTTCGGCTATTCGGAATGCTGGAGATATCGACCCGTGCGGCCCACGCGTGCCGTACCTTTGGAAGCTCAAGATGCCGCCGCCTCAGCAGGGCGAGGCCAAATCGTGCAAGCTCGAAGCGCGAGAGAGCCCCGAGAATCACCACATCGAGCTTTCCATCTTGCAGATCAGCTCCCGGCGCGAACGGAAACGCCTCCCCGAGGTAGGGGCCGTTGGTAACGGCCACCATGACCGCCTCCTCCTGTTCAATTGCGCCATCTATCTGGATGCGCAGGCGGAGTGCCCGCGGGTTCCAGCAGAGCGGCCAGACTGTCCGAAGCAGCCGGAATACCTGGTGCCGCCGCAGCTCTAGCTCCCCCATCGCGTGTATTGAGTCCGCAAAGAGACCGACTCCTGCCGCTTCCAGAAAGTACTCTTCGCCCACCCTTCCCACGTCCACCTGCCGCTCGTATCCACGCGCAAGCACCCGCATCGCCTCCTCCAGCTCAAACGAGATGCCGAGACTTCGGGCCACATTGTTCGCCGTGCCAACGGGCAGAATCCCCAGGCGAAGCGGCGTGCCAACCAGGTACTGGGCAACCGCTCGGACAGTACCGTCGCCGCCAGCCGCCACGATGGTATCGAAGCCTTCGCGGTGCGCCGATTCGATCAACTGTTTCAGGTCGGCAGCCCATGGAATGCGTTCGACGTTGGCCTCCAGGCCGACCTCCGCGGCGACTTCCGCCAGCCAGGTAAGACTGGCGGCCGCTCGCTCGGAGGGATCGCCGTGCCTTCGGAGCGCGTCGATTCGGCTGCGCGCTGCAAGTCCGCCGGCCTCGGGATTCGCGAGTATTAAGCATCGGGGATCGCGGCGGAAGCTCACGCCTTCTCCGATCCAGATTGCTGAAGCCTGCGCCATGCCATGCTGAATGGCCGACGGCCACGCACCAGCCATCCTGCCACTTTGGACCTTCGGCGTCCGACAATTCGGTTGGCCGCGAGGGCGGCCAGCAGCCCCTCGCTCGTAGAGATATCCGCGTCGAGGGCTAGCTCGTTTACCACAGAGCCGATGGCCCGCAGGTTGTGCGCATCGCTTCCACCCGCCGCGGGTTTGGAGTAGCGGACTGCCAGCTCGCCTGCCAGGATGTT
>JBBRJW010000032.1:0-10356 GCA_038218705.1 Chthonomonadales bacterium
CGAAGGCGATCCTGTTCACTCTGGTGAGCACCTGTCGCCTGCGAAGCCAGGATCCGTTGGCTTGCCTGCGCCGCCTTGCACAATGCCGCGCCTTCGAAGCCCCTGCCTGAACTTCTCTATCACCAAGTCTGAGCTGTTACCTGGCGGCAGGGAAGCGGGAGCCTTCAGGGGAAAATAGTCAACCCTACAGATTGCGCGCCCGGCAGGCCTCCCTTCTGGCGGCCAGGTGGGGGAGGCGACCGCTTCGGGCGCCGCCGCAGCGGCTAACGCGGCGACCATCGTGCTGCAGTACGGACCGGCCTTCTCGACAGGAGGCCGGTCCATTTCGTTGGCCGGCGGCCGGATACGCCGAAGCTACGGCGGGAACTGACGCATTGAAATGATCGCCTTGTAGGACAATCAGCGGCCGAGCACGTAACATTGCCCCGAGCCTGCGTTCCAGTCTACGGGCTCCGGAGTGCTGCCAATGGCGCGCGATCGTATCGACCACGATGCTCTGACCAAAGATGAGGACCTGAAGTCGGAGCAGTATCTGCAGGCGTTACCAGCAGGGGAACGGGAGGAAGCGATGATCGTCAAGCCAAAGTGGTACACCGAGGCCTACGAAAAGGGTCAGCACGAAGGCAAGCAGGAAGGTCGGCAGGAGGGCCGGCAAGAAGGCGAGCGGGCAGGTCAGGTGCGAATGATCTGTGGGCGGCTTCGGCGCAAATTTCAGTCGATCTCTCCGAGCACGCTGGAGACGTTGAACCGCCTTCCCGTGGAACAGCTCGATCGGCTCGACGAAGCGGTCGATGATTTTCGAGTGTCGTCGGACCTCGACGCCTGGCTGCACGGGCTTGGTGACGTCTAGCTGGAAACGTGAATGCCATAGTCATTCACGGAACGTCCCCGGTTGGCCGGTCTCAGGCGAGTGTTACGACCGGATAGAGAGCACACGTTCGGCCCCTACGTCTGCCGCGAGGTGAGGCTGCGCCGAGCCCGGTTATGAGTTGATTTCGCAGTCGCGCCCGCCACATCCGGGGCCGGCGCGCACGGCGTAGCTGGCCGCAGAGATCCTGAAGCTGTGTTATCAGCGAATCTGGACGGCCTCTAGATTGTGGCCGGGCGAGCGAGCGGATCGGAAGGGTCCGCATCCAGCCCGGCGAAGACCTCCCGCGCCGCTGCCAGACCGTCGAGTGCCGCCGGAAAGCCACTATAGACCGCCATGTGAAGGATCGCTTCGATCACCTCCTCACGGCTCGCCCCGTTGCCCAGCGCGCCGCGCACATGGGTGCGGAGGCTGGTATGGCGGCCAAGCGCCGTCAGCGCGGCCACGGTGCAGAGGCTGCGCGTGCGGAGATCGAGCGCCGGGCGCGACCAGACCTGGCCCAGCGCGAACTCGAGCACCCACTCAACGTAGGCCTGCGAAAGCTCGCCGTACTGCTGGCTTGTCACCTCGGCGGAGCCAGTGATCTGCTCCATTAAAATGCGGCCACGCTCGCGGCGAGCCTCTATCTCACTCTCTCCTTCTTGCATCTCTCCCCTCCCTCCCCGCAGGCTCACCGAATGATATATCCCACCCGCGTGGCAATCCGATCGGCCCATATTCTCGCAAGAGCCCTGGCGTCGGGAGTGCTGTCCCGAACCGGCGCGGGCGGGCTGTTCGGCGGACCGGTCGCGGCATCCGGGTCTGGTCCGGGCTCCAACAGCCCGGCATCCCAGAGCGCGACCTGCGCCTCGCGAAGCCGCCCCGATTCGGCCTGTCCCATGAACCACGGGAACTCCCAGCCCGCCTCTTCGCGCACGCCCTCGATGAGCGCGGTGAGCTGGCTGCTGTAATCGGTCGCGCTCAGGCGAGCGGAAGTCGGCTGGGAGGCGGGCCAGAGCATGCCGCGGAAGCCCCCGGGGCCGAGAGGCAGCGCGCGGGCAAGAATGGCCCGATAGCCCGCGCCCATCGGCTGCCAGTCCCGAACACTGGCGCTCTCACCGTCAACAGCGATCAGACCGACCGGCAGTCTCAAGCGCGATGCGAGCGCGCTCCCGAAGGCCGACAAGAAAGCGCCGACGGGCGACGCACCGGACTGCGCGTCGTCCTGCAGGTGCGCCCAGTCGCTGCCTACCAGGGCCGAGGCGAGGTCCCTGCCGGGCCGATACGCGCCGAGCTCCGCGGCCGGAGATGGCGCGGCGGGCGGCGGGCCGCAGAGAAAGAGCTCGCCCACGCCAACATGGTCAGCAGACGACTGCGCTACCACGCGCGCCCCGTCGAGCGCGCGAACCTCCACCCGGTACCAGCCGCCCGGCGTTACGGGCAGCTCGGCAAAGAAGCTGTGCGCTGCCCGACCCGCGGCGATGGTCTGCCACCGGCCGGGCAGCAGTCCGGCGGAGGAGGTGCCGAGGATACGGGCCTCGGCACGGTCGCACCTGCCGCGGATGCGGCCGTTGATTCGCACCGTGCCGCGAGAGCGCGACTGGCGCTGGAAGACCTGGTAGTTGCGGGGAGCCAGCACCCGTAATTCAGTCTGATCGGGAGCGATCTCGTCCGCGCCCACCGCTGCGGCGACAGCCAGCAGCGCTCCCACGACGGCGAGGGCTCGTTGCCAATAACACATAGCCTAAGTACCTTCCTGGGTCTCTCGGGCGACCGCTACTTCGGGAACGTTACCTGCGCCACAATTCGCCCCCCTTCAGGGGAGTTGGTCAGGTCAAACGAGCCCTGAAGATCGCCACGCACCAGAGTCTCTACGATACTCAGGCCAAGACTGTCGCTGCTCTTGGGAGTGAATCCCTCGGCCAGGGGCTCGCCATCGTTGGTAACCGAGATCGACATGTGCTCGGCGCCCTCCTCGAGCTCGATATGAATCCGACCATCGTTGAGAGTTTTAAACCCATGCTCTACCGCGTTCTGCACCAGCTCGTTCAGAACCAGTGAGACAGACGTCGCCTTATTAAGCGGCAGAATGAAGTCGTCGCCTTCCACCGTCATACGCACGCTCTTGCCGGGCGGCACCACAGATTGCTGGGTGGCTTGCATGATCGACTCGGCAACTCGCTTCACGCTCACGGTATCGAGGTCGTCCCGGGTTAGCAGCTCGTGTACGCTGGAGATGGCGAGGATGCGGCTCAGCGTATCGTTAAGCGCCTCCTCTACCGTCGTGTACTGACTGAAGCGCATCTCGAGCCTCACCAGACTCACGATCTGCTGGAGGTTGTTCTTAATGCGATGATGCATCTCCTGGATCACCGCAGACTTCACCATCAGCTTGGCGTGCTCAATAGCAAGCGCCGCCTGTGTGCCGAGGGCCTGAAGGATAACCAGCTCTTCTCGCGAGAACTGATACACCCGCTCGGTGTAGCAGTTGAGGACTCCGATCACCTGGCCCTTGATCATCAGGGGAATGGAGGCGATGGAGCGGACGCCCATCTTCTGCGCGATGTCCGGAAAGTTGTAGTTGGGCTCACGGGTCACATCGGCGCAGGTAATCACCCTCTTCTCCGCCACGGCCCGCCCGGAAATCGATTCGCCGATCTTCAGGTTTGGTTTCTTTTTGTACTCCTTGTCCTCTGCCTGCGTCGCCTTGATAATCAGCTCGCCCTTATCGTGGTCCACCAGCATCACGGTGCAGATCTTGTAGTGCATGGTGCGGGCGGTCATTGTGACGAACAGGTGAAGCAGCTCCTCCAGGTACATGTTCGAGGTGATGGCCTGACTCACTTCGGAGAGCGTGTGGAGCTGAACGGCGTGCCGCTCGAGCTGGCGGTAGCGGCGCGAGCGCTCGATCGCGCCAGCCACCTGATTCGCGATGCCCGAGAGCAGCCGAATCTGATTCTTGGTGTAGTCGTGCGGGCGGCGCGTGCGCACATTGATGACCCCGAGGATCTCTCCACGGGTCACAAGCGGCACGGAGAGAATCGACTCGTATTCGCCCTCGTGCATCTCCGGGAAGAACTTGAACCGATGGTCCTGCCAGGCGTGTTCGGTAACGGATACCGGCTTGCGCTCGCGCGCGACCCACCCGGTAATTCCTTCGCCCATCTTCAGGCGGATCTTGCCAACCATGCCAGAGAAGCTCTCGTCGGCAGCCCGTAGCACCAGCTCCTCGCGCGACGAATCGAACAGGTACATCTGGCAGCTATCCGTGCCCGTGATCTTCACTGCGATATCAGCGGCAACCTTGAGCATCTCCTCAAGGTCGAAGGCGCTTCCGGTTGCTTCGCCGACTCTCCTGAGCGCTTCGGCCTCGCCGCGCTTCTCGTCCAGCTCGCTCTTGAGGCGCTCCACAGAGAGATTGGCGTCACGCAACTGTCTATCGCGGAACTCGAGTTCCTGCTGGAGCAGGACCACATCGGGATCGTCTGTGCGGCGAAGGGCAATGTTAAGTCGGCGGGTGCGCCAGGCGCTGCGGGAGGAGCGGATGCGGTCTTTCATAGTCGTTATCCAGAATGGAAGAGAGGCGAGCCCAGCGGAGATAGCGGGCTCGCCTCTTCGTGACGATTGCAGGGCGCTCAAACGTTGTGAGCGATGATGATAGCTTCCGCGATCTCCCGCATCGATTTGCGGGTGTTCATCGACTGCACCTGGATCCGGCGGAAGGCCTCCTGCTCCTTCAGGCCATACTGGTCCATCAGGATTCCCTTCGCGCGATCGACGGACTTGCGGCTCTCCAGCTTCTCCTCCAGGTCGCTCGCCTGCTCCTCGATGCGCGAGAAGGCTCCCCAACGGGCTACCGCCACCTCGATCTGAGGCATCAGGTCGGTCTCCTTGAAGGGCTTCACCAGGTAGGAGTAGACGCCGGCATCCCTTGCGCGCGAAACCAGGTCCATCTGGCTGTAGGCGGTGAGCAGGAGCACAGGAGCGATCTTCTCATCAGTTATGATGCGGGCTGCATCGATGCCGTCCATTTCGGGCATCTTCACGTCGAGCATTACGACATCGGGCTTGAGGGATCGCGCCAGCTCCAGCGCCTTGACGCCGTCGCCGGCTTCCCCCACGACATCGTAGCCGCAGCTCTCAAGCATCTTCTTCAGATCGAGTCGGATGATCGGTTCGTCGTCCGCTATGACAATACGCAGCGTGGTGTCGCTCATCTCGTCTATTCCTTTCCGAATCCGGCTGGACCAAAAGTCGCCGTTGCTAGCTCCTGGCAGCCGCTGCACCGCGCTCCAGGTAGCCTATACTGAACCGGGCCCATTCACTCCGACGGGAAGCAGAGCGAAAGTCCCGGCAACACGGAGAGTGCTGGTGAGTCCGATGCGCGCAATCGCAATAAAAGCAGAAGGTAGGAGAGAATCGCGAATACTCGCCAAGAGGGCAGCGAGGGCGCGCGCAGCAGAACCTGACGCAGGGTTCTCCGGAAAGCAACGGATCTTCGTCGATACCGCGCGCGTTCTAGTCGTTCTTAACCGTGAAGAGGAGAGCCTCCACAAACAGGCCCTTCGGTGCTATTATACTCTGCAGAGTGTCCTGTTTGTCAACACGAGATTCAAATGCACGTTCTGTCACGCGAAAACGCATCGAGGCGGCGTTCCCGCGGGCCGATAGGGACGTGGCGGGGGCAGAGCAATCGACGCAGAGACTCATGTGGATGGCGCGCGGCGGGAACTTCCGGGCTCGGACCCGCTCCTGGCAGGCGAGGAGGAACCCGCGCTCCCGGCCGAGGACGAAGGGCGTCGCGCGCTGCTTGCCGCACTCGGATACCTGCTCTTTTACCGGCTCGTCCCCTATCTGCCCTTCCAGCAGGTGAGCGTGATCGTGGTTACAACGCTCCTCTCGCTGGGAGTGACCCTGCTCTTCACCGTGCGCTGCGCCCGCGCACTCCGCTCGCCCAGGGCCCTGGCCATTAGCCTCGCGCTCGCCGCCATCGTCACCGTCCCTATGGTGGCGCTCCCGATCCTCGCTCGCACCATCCATAGCCCTACGATCTCATCGCTCTACCTGGCCGCCGGCGCAGTTTATCGCCCGCTCTTCCGGGCCCTCCCCGGTGCCAAAGGCCTGCTGCTCATCTGGCTCGCGGTGAGCCTCGGCGTGCTCGTATCCCGGCTCGTGCGCGAGTTCAAGATGCTGCTCCCGATGGCAGTCGTTCTCGCACTCGTCGATCTCTACGTCGTCTTCGGCGGCGGCCTGGTTACGCAGGCGGAGAGCGGAAAGAGCACGGTCGCAGCCGCCGCCATGAAGGCGCTTACGGTAGAGCTGCCTAACTCTGCCAGCCGCTCGCCCGCGCAGCCGCTCACGCTTGCCGTAGGCTTTGCGGATTACCTCTTCATCGCGCTCTTCTTCGCCTGTTTCGTACGCTTCGCTATCCCGTCGCGCCGGATATTCGCGGTGCTCTACATTACACTCGCGCTCTACATGACGGCGGCAGCGTTCGACCCAACTCCCCTTCCGGCCCTGGTGCCCATAGGGATTGTGATCATCGCAATGTGCTTTCGCCGGTTTGCGTTCACGCGCGATGAGCGGTTCGCGATGCTCTATGCTGCCCTGCTCTGCGCGGGTCTCGCCGTCGGCTATCGCCTCCTGTATCGGTGAGATGACGGCGCAAGCCGGACCCACTGGATTACGACAAAACCAGTGCAATTGATGCACCTTTCTTTAGAAGGAGTGTGCGTCCGCTGTGGCGAAAGAGAGGGGTGCGCACGGGCTGCCGATCTGGAGGTCCCTGCGACGATGGCTGCACTGCGATCACAGCGTCTGAACATGGGCTTCTGCAGTGTACCGGGTATCCTTTCCGACGGCCTTCTGGAACGTTTATGCAGCCTCGCCGCTGATATCTTGACTTAGCGCAGCCATGCGAGCGGGTGCTCACCACACCGCGCTCCACGCGCTGAACGATTTGGGCGCGGTGAATCGGCCGATCACCTGGCGTCCTCTCCTCACTCACTCAGGCTTTCGGGTTGGGTTCATGCGGCGCCCTGGCGGTTGGCGCGGAATCCGGAAGCGCGCAAAGCATTCGCCGCCCCTTTTTGAAGTCTTGGAGGCGAACATGACCCTCTCACTGTCCGGAATACACCACGTCACCGCGATTGCAAGCGGGCCCCAGGAGAACATCGACTTCTACGTCGGTGTGCTCGGCCTCCGGCTCCTCAAGATCACGGTGAACTTCGACGATCCCAAAACCTATCACCTCTACTATGGTGATGAGACCGGCTCGCCCGGCACAATCCTCTCGTTCTTCGCATGGCCGGAGGGCAACCCTGGCCAGCAGGGACCCGGCCAGGCGACTGCGATCGCCTTCGCCGTTCCGCCGGGGACACTCGAGTGGTGGAGGGATCGCCTCAAACGTCATCGCGTGCCCTGCGAGGGAACCAGCATGCGGTTTGGCATGCCCGCAATGGGCTTCTACGATCACGATGGGTTGACGCTGGAACTGGTTGAGGACCCGAGCGCTCTCGCCCGCCCCGTCTGGCAGCGAGGCACGATTCCTCCGGAGCAGGCAACGCGAGGAATTCATAGCGTTACGCTCGGTGTGCGCGAGGCCGATGCGACGGTCGAGATGCTCGCCACAACGCTTGGACTCAAGCCGGTCGCAGCCGAGGGCGGACGGCAGCGCTTCAATACGTGCGGGGAGGGCCCGGGCCAGATGGTCGACGTGCTTGCGCTTCCAGGCGCTCCGCGTGCGACCGGTGGCGTGGGCACGGTTCACCACGTCGGTCTCCGCACTCCCACCAGCGCAGAGCAGCGGGAATGGCGCGAACTCCTCGCCGCACAGAAGCGGCAGGTCTCGCCGGCAACCGACCGCCACTACTTCCAGTCGATCACCTTCCGGGAACCGGGTGGAATTCTCTGCGAGATCTCGACGGACCAGCCGGGCTTTCTGATCGACGAGCCGAAAGAAATGCTCGGTGGCAGCCTCCATCTGCCAGCCTGGCTCGAGGGGAGCCGACCCGAAATCGAGAAGGAGCTTCCTCCGATTGTCATTCCGCTGGCATTTGGCCCTCAGAGCTGACAGCCGCGTGGGCCGCTGCCCGCAATCAAAATTGTGGCCTCGCTCGGAGCCGCCTGCTCTGCTGGCGATCCTGGCCGCCCTTATCGCCAAGACAAATCCCGGCAACTCTGGCCGGGATTTGTCTTGACTCCCGTTCCGTACAGAGGTACACTATATCCGACTCATAAAGTCGGAGACCATTGGGGTCGGCATTAACAGGATTTTGCGACGATGCTCAGCTTCACGAAGAAAACCGACTACGCGCTGCTGGCCCTGGCCCATCTGGCCCAGGCTCCCAATCAGCGCGCCGTCAATACCCGCGAGATCGCCGATCTGTACGACCTGCCGACCGAGCTGCTGGCGAAGATCCTCCAGAAGCTGGCGCGCGCCGGGATCATCACGAGTACTGCCGGGCCCACCGGCGGATATCGGCTCGCGAAGGCGGCCGTGGACGTGAGCGTGCGCGCTGTGATCCAGGCGGTGGATGGCACGCCAGCCATTGCCCAGTGCATGAAGAGCGAGCCGTCAGGCTGCGAGCAGCACGATCGGTGCACCATCCGCCTTCCGCTGGAGCGAGTGAACGCCCGCCTTCTCCAGATGCTCGATCTTATATCGCTTGAAGAGATTAGCGGGAACGGGCCGGATGAGCCCGTGGCCGAGCACGCGTTTCGCGGCCGCATCGTTGAGACGCTGGAGCTGCTGCCGCGCCGCTCGTAGGTTACCAGGAGCGTTTCGATTTCCGGGGGAGAGAGTATGACGACTGCTACCAACGCCATTGAAGAGTTCGCCCGTCAGGATTACAAATACGGTTTCGTATCCGATATCGATTCCGAACAGATCCCCATGGGGCTCAGCGAAGAGATTGTTCGGATCATCTCGGCCAAGAAGAACGAGCCAGAGTGGCTGCTCGAATGGCGGCTGAAGGCCTATCAGCGCTGGCTCACCATGCCGAACCCGGAGTGGCACAACGTCCACTACCCGCCCGTCGATTTCCAGAACATCATCTTCTACTCCGCGCCGAAGCCCAAGAAGCAGCTCGGCTCCCTTGATGAGGTCGACCCGGACCTGCTTGCAGTCTACTCCCGCCTCGGCATTTCCATCGAGGAGCAGAAGCGGCTGAGCGGCGTTGCGATGGATCTGGTGTTCGACAGCGTCTCCGTCACCACCACCTTCCGCGAGAAGCTGGGCGAGATGGGCGTTATCTTCTGCTCCTTCTCCGAAGCAGTGCAGAACCATCCCGAGCTGGTGCGCCAGTATCTCGGCAGCGTGGTGCCCTATGCCGACAACTACTACGCAGCCCTCAATTCAGCGGTCTTCAGCGATGGCTCCTTCTGCTATGTGCCAAAGGGCGTGCGCTGCCCGATGGAGCTCTCCACCTACTTCCGAATCAACTCGGCCAACACCGGTCAGTTCGAGCGGACGCTTCTTATCTGCGATGAGGACGCTTATGTCTCGTACCTGGAGGGCTGCACCGCCCCGATGCGCGATGAGAACCAGCTCCATGCGGCGGTGGTTGAGCTCGTTGCCATGAAGGGCGCGACCATCAAGTACTCCACGGTGCAGAACTGGTACCCCGGGGACAAAGAGGGCAAGGGCGGCATCTACAACTTCGTTACCAAGCGGGGCGCATGCCGGGGCGATGACTCCAAGATCACCTGGACTCAGGTTGAGACCGGGAGCGCCATCACCTGGAAGTACCCATCCTGTATCCTGCAGGGCGATAACTCGGTGGGCGAGTTCTACTCCGTAGCGCTCACCAACAACTTCCAGCAGGCCGACACCGGGACCAAGATGATCCACATCGGCAAGAACACCCGATCGACCATCGTCTCCAAGGGGATCTCCGCCGGGCGCGGGCAGAACACCTACCGCGGGCAGGTGCGAATCAACGCCGGCGCGGAGAACGCACGCAACTACTCGCAGTGCGATTCGCTCCTGATTGGCGACCGATGCGGCGCGCACACGTTCCCCTATATAGAGGTGCAGAACCCGACCGCGCAGGTGGAGCACGAGGCCTCGACCTCCAAGATAGGCGAGGACCAGATCTTCTACTGCAAGCAGCGCGGCATCTCCACCGAGGACGCGGTGAACCTGATTGTTAATGGCTTCTGCAAGGAAGTCTTCCGCGAGCTCCCGATGGAATTCGCCGTGGAGGCGCAGAAGCTGCTCGGCGTGAGCCTCGAAGGCAGCGTCGGTTAGGTACGCGGGGCCCACTTCCCAGATAAGGATAGAATCAGACGAATATGGCACTCCTTGAGATCAAGAACCTGCATGCTGAAGTTGAGGGCAAGAAGATCCTCCACGGCATCACGCTCACCGTCAACGCGGGCGAGACCCACGCCATCATGGGCCCCAATGGCTCCGGCAAGTCTACCCTCGCCGCCGTTCTCGCGGGGCGAGAGAACTACATCGTCACGCAGGGCGAAGTGCTCTTTAACGGCAAGGATCTGCTCGACCT
>JBBRJW010000033.1:0-10355 GCA_038218705.1 Chthonomonadales bacterium
CATACTCTTAAGTCTGTTTGCGACCTGGCATCTGCAGGGTCGCAACCCTCTACTCGCCTGCCAGGAGATGCTCACAGGGCGCGTGTGCCCTGCGCCACCGTCTGCCTGACGTATCCGTACTCACTGAGTCTGAACTGTTACCAGCCGGGCAACTGCTTGACTTTCATTCCACACAGGCGGTATGATTAACGGAACTCCCTGGAAGCAAAATCAGGCTCGGCACGACGAAGTTCCGGCGAAGGTAATTAAGAGCGCGATGAGCGAACCCAATATATTTTCTGGCCCTAACGCGGCCTATGCCCTGGAGCTCTACGATCGTTACCGGCTCGACCCGGCCAGTGTCGACGCGGAGACCCGGGCGTTCTTCGAGAGCCTGCCAGAAGAGTCCGCGTTTGCGGCCGAAGCCGCAGCGCCCCGTGCGCCTTCCCCCGCGCGCAGGAACTCCACTCCGAGCGCCTCGGTTGGACTTGCCGACGTATCGCTTGGAGCCGCCGCCGCGAGGCTCGCGCGCTTCATCCGCCAGCGCGGCCACCTCGAAGCCCACACTGACCCTCTTGGACCGCCTCCGGGCAAGGATCCCGAGCTGGAGCTCTCTGCTCATGGTCTCCGCCCGGCCTACCTTGCGATGCTGCCTTCCAGCGCCGTTGGTGGGCCCATCGCCGCAGAGACCCGGAACGCGCAGGAGGCCATTGCGCGTCTGAGGCAGGTCTACTCCGGTAAGATCGGCTACGACGATGAGCATATTCAGATTGCCGAGGAGCGCTACTGGCTTCGCGACGCCGCAGAGAGCGGTCGTTTCTTCCCGGCGGCTACTCGGGAATGGAAGTGCGATCTGCTAGATCGGCTGACCGAGGTGGAGACTTTTGAGCACTTCATCCACCAGACGTGGCGCGGCGCGAAGCGGTTCTCCATTGAAGGCACCGATATGCTCATTCCGGTGCTCGACGAGATCATTCACCAGGCTGCGGATGTCGGAACCCGCGAAGTGGTGCTCGGAATGGCGCACCGCGGTCGGCTGAACGTACTGGCGCACGTACTCGGAAAGCCCTACCCGACTATTCTCGCAGGCTTCGAGTCTGGAAAGCGCGATGAAGGCGTCTCCGTCTCTGGTAAGGGCAGTCGCGGATACTACGGAGACGTGAAGTACCACCTGGGCGCTCGCCGGGCATACAAAGAGAGCGGCATTCGAGAGATGCCGATCACGCTGGTGCCGAACCCGAGCCACCTGGAGTTCGTAAATCCGCTCGTGAACGGGCAGGCGCGCGCCGCCCAGGAGTCCCGGGATGGCGCTGGAGCGCCGATCCAGGATGAGCTCGCCTCTCTCGCGATCACGATCCATGGCGATGCGGCGTTTCCAGGCCAGGGAGTCGTGGCGGAGACCCTGAACCTCTCAAATCTCAGCGGTTATCGTACCGGTGGGACCATCCACATAATCGCCAATAACCAGATTGGCTTCACGACCCTCCCGAATGACTCGCGCTCCACGCTCTACGCGAGCGACCTTGCCAAGGGCTTTGAGATCCCCATTGTTCATGTCAATGCGGACGACCCCGTCGCCTGTATCGCCGCCGCGCGGATGGCCCACGCCTATCGGGAGAGATTCCGCAAAGACTTCCTCATCGACCTGATCGGCTATCGCCGATACGGTCACAACGAGGGCGACGAGCCCGCCTTCACACAGCCGCGCCTCTACGAGGTGGTGACGTCCCATCCTACGGTGCGCGAGACCTGGGCAGCCGAGCTCATCCAGGAGGGCGCTATCTCCGAAGAGGAGACCAGCGCGATGATCACCTCTTACAAGGAGCGCTTGCAGGCCGCGCGTAAGCAGATCACGGTCGAAGACCTGCTCTCCATGCCCGTGCTCGATCGAACGCTACAGCCCCTCGCCGCCGATACCCGGCTCGACTCGGACACTCTGGTGGAACTCCACAGCGAGCTGTGCACGGTACCCGAAGGCTTCACCCGCCACTCACGCCTGGAGCACACCGTATTCAGCCGCCGCTGCGCGGCGCTCGCTGGCGAGCGCGGCATCGACTGGGGCCTCGCCGAGACCCTCGCCTTTGCCAGCATTCTGGCAAGCGGTACGCCCATCCGACTTACCGGTCAGGATTGCGAGCGCGGCACCTTCGCGCATCGTCTCGCTGTCTGGCACGATGTGGTCACCGGTGAGCGATACGTTCCGCTTCAGAATATTCCATCTGCCCGCGCGTCATTCGCCATCTACAACAGCCCGCTCTCCGAAACGGCCGCACTCGGGTTCGAGTACGGCTACTCTATTCATGAGCCGGGGTGTCTGGTCTTCTGGGAAGCCCAATACGGCGATTTTGCAAACGGCGCGCAGGTCATCATCGATCAGTTTCTCGTTTCCGGGCACTCCAAATGGGGCCAGACACCCTCGATGGTGCTTCTCCTCCCGCACGGCTATGAAGGGAGTGGGCCAGAACACTCGAGCGCTCGCCCCGAGCGGTTTCTGCAGCTCTGCGCTAACGACAATATCCGATTGGTGAACTGTACGACTTCCGCGCAGTACTTTCACGTGCTCCGCCGTCAGGCGGCGCTCCTGCAGATCGACCCGCGCCCGCTCATCGTCTTCACCCCAAAAAGCCTCCTGCGACACCATAACGCCATGGCCTCCCTGTCTGATCTGGCCGGTGGAAGCTTCCTCCCGGTCATAGACGATGTCGAGGCCACACGTCGCGCCGACCAGGTGACGCGCATGATCCTCAGCACCGGCAAGATCCATGTCGATCTCGTAACCAGTGAAGCCTTTCCGAAGGCCGACAGAGTGGCGTCGGTCCGACTGGAGCAGCTCTACCCCTTCCCATCGGAGGAGCTGGCAGAGGTCCTGCATGGGTATCCAAACCTACGCGAGGTCGTCTGGCTGCAAGAGGAGCCGAAGAACATGGGCGCGTGGACTTTTGTTGAGCCGCGCCTGCGCGAACTGGTGCAGTGGCACGGATTGCTGCGGTACATCGGCCGGCCGGAAAACTCCAGCCCGGCGGAAGGCTCGATGAGCCGGCACCAGGTGGAGCAAGCGCGCCTGATCGCCTCGGCGCTCGAGAGTCCGCCGGAGATATCGCCGGCCACGCAGGAAGTGGAAGGCTGGGGCCTCGGTGTTCGACGGCAAAACTAGCCGCGTGCAATCATGAAACGGAGCGGACAGATACTATGCCAGTGGAGATTCGGGTGCCGCCAATGGGCGAATCGGTCGTTGAAGCGACTATTCTGCGGTGGCTGAAGAGCGTCGGGGATACCGTAATAGCCGGCGAGGACCTTGTGGAGCTCGAGACAGACAAGGTCAATAACGCGGTTCCCGCGGATGTGTCCGGCGTGCTGCAGGAGGTCCTGCACAAGGACGGCGAGATCGTTCGGGTGAACGAAGTGCTCGCCGTCATCGAGCCCTCTGATGGCTCCGAGGCGCTGGGCGCAGTGATCGATACCGGCGATAATGGCCGCGCGAAACCGACTCCGCTCGCGGCGCGGATCGCAGGAGAGAAGGGCGTTGATCTCTCCAGCGTCGCCGGCAGTGGCGCGGGCGGCCGCATTGTCCGCGCAGACGTGGAGCGGCTGGCCCAGCTGCCCACGGTGAACCCCGTTCGCCCGCCGGAGGCCATTCCAGCCCGCGTAGCCGGGGTGGCTCGCGAAGCAAGCAACTCTTCCCTCCCGTTCATACCGCCGACAGCCATCGCGCAGGAGCGCCGCGAGGAGCGGATCCCCATGACGCGGACTCGATCCGCGATCGCCGACCGACTCAAGGAAGCGCAGAACAATGCCGCCATGCTCACGACCTTTAACGAGGTCGACATGAGCAGCATCCTGAACCTTCGCAAGCGCCGCAACGAAGCGTTCGAGAAGCGATACGGTATCAAGCTGGGCTTTATGTCGTTCTTCACCAAGGCTGTTGTCGGTGCGCTCAAGGTCTTTCCCAACTTGAACGCCGAGGTACAGGGCCGTGAGATCATTCTAAAGCACTACTACGATATCGGAATAGCTGTCGGGGCTCCCGAAGGTCTTGTCGTGCCGGTCGTGCGCAGTGCCGACAAAAAGACCTTCCCGGATATTGAGAAGGAGATTCGGGCCCTCGCGGAGCGCGCCCGCCAGAAGCAGCTCTCCATTGCCGAGCTGATGGGGGGCACCTTCACCATCACAAACGGCGGCATCTACGGCTCGCTCATGTCCACGCCAATTCTCAACTACCCGCAGGTTGGCATCCTCGGCATGCACAAGATGCAGGATCGCGCCGTAGTCGTCGATGGGCAGGTAGTTGTGCGCCCGATGATGTATGTTGCGCTCTCATACGATCACCGGATTGTGGATGGGAGTGACGCGGTTCAGTTCCTGGTGAGAGTGAAGGAGCTGGTAGAGGATCCTGAGTCGCTGCTTCTCGAGGGCTAACGTCGCGGGAGCGCAGAGGCCGAGCCGGCTGGCCCGCAGTGCAGTTTTGCGCTGCGGGCCAGTCTCTGTTAGCGAACGTATTGGAGTGGGGCCGGCCGAGCATCGGAACCGCAATACGGCCTGCTTCACGCCGCTGTCCTGGTGGGAAGCGCGCACTTGTGGCGAGAAACGCCATGGGTATCCATGGAGGAGCCGCAACAGGGAGAACCGAACCGGGCGGTGGAACGTCCAACTGCCAGGCGGTTTTCGTCGGCGCATGGCCGACAGTAGATAGCGCTACGTGTACCCTGCAGTCGCGCGGCGCAAGGAGAGACGAAATTGACAGAGCTGGAGATCGACCTGGGCGCTCCCGAAACGGTAACCCGAACGTACACAAATCCCGTAATCGCTTCCTATCTGGCGGACCCTTTCGTCTGGAAGCACCTCGGGGTCTACTATGCTATCGGCACGGGACCAATGGAGGCGTACGGGCAGCGCAAAGAGGGAGCCGAAGCTTCGTCGGCCTTTTCGGCCCAGTTTCGCATTTTCCCGCTCTACCGCTCCGAGGACCTCGCCAACTGGACCTATGTCTCGGGCGCGCTTACCCCGCCGGCTGAGGAGCTGGGCGATTCGTTCTGGGCGCCCGAGGTGGCCTTTTCCGATGGCGTGTTCTATATGTACTACTCGGTCGGCTCTTCAGACAAGATGCACCAACTTCGCGTTGCAACTTCCAAGCACCCGCACGGTCCTTTCACAGATACCGGCAAGACCCTGGTCAATCCGGCCGTCTACTCATTCGCGATCGACGCCCATCCATTCCAGGACGATGATGGCCAGTGGTACCTCTTCTTCGCGCGAGACTTTCTCGACACCGACGACGGGGCCCACGCTGGCACCGCGCTCATGGTCGACCGGATGGTAGACATGACCACCCTCGCGGGAGAGCCGAAGACCGTTCTTCGTGCGCGCAATGAGTGGCAGCGCTTCCTCGCGGACCGCACGATGTATGGAGAGACGTGGGACTGGCATACGCTGGAGGGGCCGTCCGTGCTGAAGCACGAGGGGCGCTACTACTGTTTCTACAGTGGCGGGCGCTGGGAGACCGACCAGTACGGTGTCGATTACGGAGTGGCCGATAGCGTGATGGGACCCTATTCGGACGAGGGCAGCGAGCATGGCGCGCGCATCCTTCGCACGCTAGAGGGGAGTGTGTTCGGCCCGGGGCACAACTCGCTGGTGACAGGGCCCGACGGCGAGACCACCTACATCGTGTACCACGCCTGGGATAAGGGTTGGCGGGCAAGGCAGATGTGCATCGATCAGCTGATCTGGACGCCCGAGGGGCCCCGCTGCGCAGGGCCTACCACCACCGAGCAGACCATACGCGTTCGCCTCGATCCGCAGTCGAAGCTCTAGTGGTCCAGGGCGGGGCTGCGCGGGCACTCACGAAGCTGCGCGCGCCCAAAGAGCAGTCGCAGACCGTGCAGCGTCACAAGCTGGTCGACGAGCTCAATGGTGCGGCTTTCCCGATGGATGAGCTCTGCAAGCCCACCCGTGGCGATCACACGCGCTTCGCCACCCATCTCGGCGCGGATGCGGTCGACCATCGCGTCTGTCTGGCCGGCATATCCGAATACGAGACCGCTCTGCATCGCGTGCACAGTGTTCCGGCCAATCGCGCTCGGGGGCGCAACCATCTCGACCCGGTAGAGCCGCGAAGCCTGGCGGAAGAGCGCTTCCATCGAGATACCGATGCCCGGAATAATCGCCCCGCCCAGGTAGTCTCCGTTTTCGGCAATCACATCGAACGTGGTGGCCGTGCCGTAGTCTACCACGATAGCGGGACCACCATAGAGGTCAAATGCGCCGACAGCATTGCAGATCCGGTCTGCGCCCACATCGCTCGCGGGCTCATAGTGGATCGCCAGGTCCGGCGCGGTCTTCGCGCTCACAATGAACGGCTGGCAGTGAAAATAGCGGAGAGATAGGTCCGCGAGGGCCTCGCTCATCGTCGGAACCACACTTGAGATGGCAACATGGTGAATGTCGCTCAGGCCGATTCCGCTGTGCTCCAGAAGGTGCTTCACCAGCATCCCGTGCTCGTCCGTTGTGCGGTCGCGGTCCGTGCGGATCCGCCAGTCGCCCACCAGATGAGCGCTCTCACCGACTCCCTTATAGACTCCCAGCACCACGTTCGTATTTCCGACATCAATCGCAAGCAGCAAGTCCAACCTCCTCCCGGTATGCTATTTCCGGTCGTGCTCTCGTTCGCGCTCCCGCTCTCGTTCCCGTTCATGCTCTCGTTCGCGCTCTTGCTCGGTTTTGGTCCGCTGGGCCTTTGGCGCAGCCTTCACCGCCGTTGCAGAGCTGATTTCGAACTCGAGGCGCCCATGGAAGGGGAGCGCCGCTCGTCCGGTCTTCGGGTCGTAGGTGGGCTCCTTCGACAGGTCCAGCGTCTCCCCGTTTACAGCCACCCGGGTCCCCTTCTGGAGCCCGCTCAGCATCAGCGTCAGCCGGCCCGACATCCAGGGCCGAATATCGAAGGTTGCGACGCCACCCTTCTCGCGTACCTCGTCGATCAGGCCAGGCACATGAACCACCACGCCCACCGTCGGGAACCCGCGCATGCTGTAGAACGGCAGGCCGCCATAGAGGCGGGCAGCCTCGGGGGCGAGTGAGGCAGGATTGATGGCGGGGTAGTTTCGTGTCTGAGCACGCAGGTTGAAGGAGTCTGGCAGAAGGCCGGCCAGATCGGGATCCGACACCGGATACGACTGCTGAATGCCACTTACGGTGATGCCATCCGCGATGCGCCGCCATGGGCCGGTTGGGACAAAGAGCGCGAGCCGGTAGAGTGCGTCGGCATAGACCAGTCCGCACCACTGCACCGGCAACCCCATCCAGTTGGGAGCTACCCACTGAGTAGCGCCGTAGACCGCGATGGTGGCGTACGGCCCCACGGGCCCATTGGTGGGATTGCGCAGGTAGACGAATGGCACGCCACTCCACGCCCAGGCCGATGCCTGATTGAGCAGTTTGAAGTCGTGGGTGATCTCGAAGCCGAGGGTATAGGCTTTGGTCAGGTACGCAGACGCGAGTATGTCGGGCGTATGGAGGGGAACTTCCCAGGTCTGAGCGCCGCGCGGAGCCGAGTTCGCGAATCGATCCAGGCCGTGCAGCCTGGCGATGGCGCTCTTGATCAGCCCGGGATCGCCGCTCAGGGCGGCGTCCTCCAGGAGAACGGAGACCACCTGGGCCGTGAGCCCGTTTGCGTCGCGCGCAAAGTGCGTACGCCCAAGATCGTTACCCGATGCGGGCTTCTCATAGCGAATGGAGCCGTTTGGCTCAAAACGAGAGAGGAGTGCCCGTGCGGCCCGGTCGGCCCGGTCCGCCTCTTCGATGATGGGGCCGAAGAGCAGCGCCGGCGCAACAGAGCGAACGTGGCCGACTCCTGCTGAGCCGACATCCGCCCTGGAGACCGCCTTCAGAACCGCGCTCGCGTGGAGGCGCAGCTTATGGGCCTCGTCCGGGTCGCGCGTAAACTCCGCCAGCCACTCCATGAAGAGAGGCCCGTCGGCGATCGGCTGAGCGCTCCACCCTCCACCCGGCGAATAGGCGTGCCGGTAGCTGACGCCATCGCGCACTTTTGAGCTGAGCCACGCCGTAGTGGCAGCCTTCACATAATCGTCGCGGGCCATGAGAGTAGGCAGCGGCGGCAGGCGGTTGAGAGCCGTGGCCACCTGAATCGCGGGCAACACGCTCGCGCCGCGGCCACCGACGAGCGCAGCGCCGACCTGCAGTGGCTGGTTCGGCGTCATCACCAGGGGATCGTATGGCAGCAGACTGCCCGCTGCGCGGGTCTGTGCACCTGCGCCGGGCGCAATCAGCGCCAGGAGGTGCGCACCGGAACGCAGCTGTCGGTCCGGCGAGTCGAAGAGCGCCGCAACCTGGTCAGCAGGGTTCCATGTGAGGCCGATATACCGATCATCGGCCTGTACTACCATGAGAGGCACCGTGATTCCGAGCGTGTCTGGCACTAGCCGGAAATGGCCGGGGCCAATTATATCGGCTTCGGAGCTGCTCGGCTCGTTTCGATCCAGGTACTCATATCCGCCGAAGAGCGCGTGCCCCTTCTGTTCCCCGAAGGTTCCGAGCCCCGGCAGCAGCGTAAAGAGCGGAACGAAAACGACCCTGCGCTCCACGTTTACGGCGACGCTCGAGAGCACCGAGATAACGCCGGGGCGAGGCCCTGCAGAGAAAATCTGTCGGAAGCTCCACTTTCCCCCGTCGGCATCGACGGCCGTGGCCGTTACGATAAGGTTTGTCTTGTTCGCGGTCACGCGGGCCCTGGCCCCGGTCAGGTCGAGCCAGCGAATCTGCTCGCCGATCAGGTAGCCGAGCATGGCCCGGCTGTTGCCCGAGGCCATCGGCTTCGCGGCCACGCTTGCGCTCCACGCGCCGAGGCGATCGGACGCGTGCCGGAGCGAAAGGTCGCCAGAGCGGAGCGTCAGGTCCGAAGGTTTGACGGAGAACGGGAGTGGCTTCGGCCAGCTCGGAGCGGCAAACAGGACGCGAGGCTCCACGGTGACGCTCTGGATAACACAGACCCCGTGGTCGCCGGGCGGGTCGATCCGGAAGTGCGTGGACGGGCCGAGAGGAGGGAGTGGAGCGCGCACGTTGGCCCAGACTCCGGGCGGAACCGCCATATGAACCGCCCGCTCTTCGCCCGGGCCTGAGCCTTCGCCGTAGTAGAAGAGCTGAAGGTCGCCCCCCTGCTCAGAGCGCACTCGGACCGTCACCCAGAGCGGCTGTCCCTCGGGGTAGTCGGATGCCGGGCCAACCATGTAGGGATCGCCGCCCGAGATCGCGATTGCGAGGCCTTCGGGCCCTGGCGTCAGCGCGCTAATATCGTGCGCAGGTTTCCACGCCCCAGCCGTGGTCGCCTCGCGCAGGTCCATGGCGGTAACGCCCACAGCAGGTGCGCTCAGCGCCTGGCTTCCGAGCAGGCACACGAGCAGCGCGGCGCCTGCGCAGACTCGCCAGGCTCGCAGCAGATTCACTATCATGTCTCTCCCTCGGTGCATCACATCGTTGGACCCAGGATCCAGGGCGCAAACTCCGTTTCGCCCAGGCCCTGCGCCTCGCTCTTTGTCTTCTCTCCGCTCGCCACAGAGATCAGCTTTTCGAAAATCTGTCGGCCTACGTCGGCAATCGGAACGCCATTCAGGATCACGCCGGCATCGAGATCCATGTCCTCTTCCATCGAACGGTAGAGGGGAGTATTGGTGGCAATCTTGAGTACCGGGGCGGGCTTGAATCCGAGGCAGGACCCGCGGCCCGTTGTAAATGCAACCAGATTACAGCCGCCAGCCACCAGGCCCGTCACCGACTGAGGATCATGGCCCGGCGTGTCCATGAAGGTGAGCCCCTTCTTCTCGATTCGATCGGCGTACCGGTAGACCTCCACAAGCGGGGTGCTCCCGGCTTTCGCCAGTGCGCCGAGCGACTTCTCGTAAATCGTTGTGAGGCCGCCCTCCTTATTGCCGGGCGAAGGATTGGAGTCGATCGATGCCCCCCACATGCCGGTGTACCACTCCCACCATCGCATGAGCTCCACGAGCCGCTGCCCGACGTCCGGTGTTACGGCGCGGCGCGTGAGGAGATGCTCTGCTCCGTAGGTTTCGCTGGTCTCCGCCAGCACCCAGCCCGCTCCATAGCGCACGAACTCGTCGCCCGCCATGCCGAGCGCCGGGTTTGCGGTGACGCCGGAGTTGCCATCGCTGCCGCCGCAGTTCGTGCCGACGACCAGTCCCGCGATAGATTGCGGGGTGCGCTGCGCGGCAGAGGCGCGCCGCAGCAGCTTCTCGGTCTCCTCGACGCCGCGGAGAATGGATTTCCGGATCCCACCCTCCTCCTGTATGATGATGTGAGGCGGCAGACTGGGCCGCCCGTCCTGAATGTCGTCAAGGCCGATCAGGCCC
>JBBRJW010000034.1:0-10296 GCA_038218705.1 Chthonomonadales bacterium
CACCGGATTCTGCTTTGCTATCACGACAGCGTCGGTGGGCCGTGAGAGCAGCCCGGCCGCCAGGCCCACGGCCGGCAAGACCGCGAGGGAGCTGGTAAGCCAGTGGGCAAGCTGTGCACCACCTACGCCGGGCATGGCGGCGGCTGAAATAGGCGGGGCAGGCAGAAGCTCCGGCGGAGCAAGCTCAACCGGCTGAAAGCCAGTCGGTGCGAGCGTAGGTTCGTACAGGGCCGCCGTTCGCAAGATCGGAAAGGGCTGGGTCACGACCTCCTGCCCCGGCCGGATCTGCATCTCGGCGTCGTTTTGAAAGTCCGGAGGGATCGCCGATTGCGCCGGCTCTGGCCGCACGAGCGAAGCCCCGATAACCGAGCGTGGTTCGGTAGGCAGTGTCGAACGAACGGGGTTGCCGCACGACTGTATCAATACAGGCGTATTTAAGTCGTCCACGAACATTGGAGTGCCCTGGCGGACCACGCGCACCTTGTAGCCGATTACTTCGTGCGAGTGTACGTAGAAGACCTGGAAAACGTAGGTCTTCTTCAATGGAGCGGTGCGCAGCTCAGAGAGAACAGACTTAACGACGGCTTCGGGCATGTGGAACAGTCGAGAGTATCTCTGTAGCAGGAGCGGGTCTGTGCCGAGCTGGCGAGAGAAGTCTGCTGCCGTTTTCACGGGTTTACGCAAAAATGCTCCGGCCGGAACAGTCCCAGCCGTGGAGGCGGCCGGTCGTCCCTGACGGCGGGAGACGGCAGCCCGTTTGGAGGTCGGGCTATGTCGTGGAAGGTGGGAGTGCCCGTGCTGAGCAGGGACTGCGTTCGACGGGCCTGCCATCGGAACAAAGAGTGCAAGGCAGAAAGTTTTGAAGATATACGAAGCCATGGTTCTTCCCGTAGTGCTCAGTGCCGGTCCCATTAGAACCATTGTAACACATTCGCCCTAGAATCTAGTCAGTAAAAATGCAAGCTTCTCGACACGGAAGCAATTATATCGATTTTGTACGGTTACGTGTCGGTATATACAACCAATGCAATGCAAATATTGGGGGTGACGCGCTGAGGGCGGCAGAGCCCGGCCTCTAATGGCCGGGCTTTGCCTGGGGTGGATCGTGAACGAGGGCGGCGTTGCGCCGTTCGGAGATTGAGAGCTATGCAGCCTGGCGGCGCGACCGGATCCTGCGCCGCAGAACAGCGCAGGACGCGATGGATGCCCCGGCCATCAGGGTCAAACTGCCCGGCTCCGGGGTCGGCGTAACGTTTCCCTGGGTGGGGCCGACAAATACTGGTGGGATCACGGCCGGGGGCGTACCCGCACCTCCACCAACTACACCACCTCCGCCGCCTCCGCCCGAGCCACTGGCAGCGAGAATGCCGAGCGCCGCCAGAGGAAGCGCAAACAGTCCAGCGCCTCCAGCGAAGCCCCCCACATGCGCCACAGCAGCGGGTCCGAGTGCCCCGGCCGGGACCACCGGGGTCGGCAGGATAGCGGGTACTGGAACCGAGGGAACTTCAACAAAATCCGAAGCTGGCTGTACCGATCGCAGCATATCGGGCATGTCGAGCGCCGGATTTAGTGAACCGGGAACCGCTTCCGTCGCGTCGAAGTCCGGTACATTCTCTGGGCCGATAAGCTTCGGCGCGGTGTGCGATGCTCCGAGCACGGCGCGTGGAAGCGCTGCGCCCTTCACTAGTGGATTTCCACAGACGCGAGCCAGAATGGGCGTACCATCCGCCATCGCGTAGACTTCGGTCCCTCGCTTCAGACGCCTCAGCTTGTAGCCAATGCGCTCGCCGGGATGGATGTAGTGGACTTTGAAAATGCGGTCCTGCGGCAGGCGCTCCAGCCGCATGGCTGCAAAGGCGGTCCGAACCATTTCAGGAGACATATTGTAAAGTCGCGAGTACCGGATACACGTCGCGGGGTCGCGCCGCAACTGGTTTACAAGTGCAGCGACTGAAGGTGCTGGCTGCTTGAGGAAGGCTCCCGGTGGCATTGAAGAAGCCCCAGCGTGATCTGTACTATAAATGCTCAGGATTGCGATAAATCCTGCTGCGTAAAAGGTCTGCGCCTTTTTCATCTGTGTGTCTCCCGTAATGCAGATACTGCACAGCAAGCGGGTAATTGAATTGCTGGCTCGTCTAGCGTGCGTTAACTAGGTGAGGATTTACGATGCCCACCAGGCGATAGCAAGCCACCTATTCATGTACGTGTAGGATTTGCTCCTCTACTGCATATGTAATTAGTCTGCTCGCGCGCCATCATTGTTCCCAGGTTTTTGACTCGTTGGCGCTCCATCCGCTGTTGGGTCCCGGAGGAACCGCAGACCGACTGGCGAAGTAATGAGAAGCGGGGGCCCAATCCTGCGGACCCTGGCGTGAGAAACGACGCTAATTGAAAGAGGCTGAGCTATGGATCGGCGGATATTTGGAATCGAGACTGAGTTCGGCTGTATGGCAAGAGATCCCGGGGTTGGCAGTCCCGAGGAGATCGTCGAGCGAGTCAAGGACTTTGCATTCTGCGAGAAGAGGCTCGGAGTGATCGATCTGCACGCCCGCGACTACGCCTTCGAGCCGGCCAGGGCAGGCGGGTTCTTGCGCAACGGCGGACGGTTGTATATCGATGCCGTTGGCGATCACGAGGAGTACGCGACCGCTGAGTGCAGCGACCTTCTGGACCTGGTGCGCCATGACCGCGCCGGACGAATGCTCCTGGCTCAGCTGTTGGATGACCTTAACCTCGATGAGTCCGCCAGCTTCCACAACAACAGCATCGATCACTTTGGTGGGCATACGTTCGGTTGTCACGAGAACTATCTTGTCCAGATCGAGGACCGGTTCTTTACCGACGCTCTCGCCTTCCTCCTTCCGTTCCTGGTCACGCGCCAGGTGTTCGCCGGTATCGGACGGGTGGGCGGACACCGCCTTTCTCGCCCGAGCAGCAAGAACAATATCATGACGATGGGCGAGCATGAGGTCGACTATGTCTGGGTATCGAACTTCTACGGAGTCGAGATCGACCCAACGGTCGACTTCCAGCTCTCGCAGCGCGCCGATCATATCGTAAAGACCATCTCCTCCCGCGTCCGATTCAATCGAGCCATCATTAACCCCAAGTGGGACTCGTACTACTCCTACAGTAACCTTCACCGCCTGCATATCCTGTTCGGTGAGAGCAACATGAGCGAATATGCATGCTGGCTTAAGGTCGGCACAACGAGCCTGGTTCTTGAGCTCATCGAGGCGGGAAACATGCCCCTGAATGTGGAGCTTGCGGATCCTCTTGAGACGCTGCGGTCCGTTTCTCGTGACCCGACCTTCCAATGGGCGGTTCGAATGGCGGATGGCGAGGTTATCCCGGCCGTGGAGCTGCAGCGCCGATACCTGGCTGCTGCCCGGCGGCATCTGGCGGGATCCAGCGAACAGACCGATCTGATCCTGGCCAACTGGGACGAGATCCTGAACGATCTGGAGCGGGATCCCCTCAGTACATCCGATCGGCTCGACTGGTCCGCGAAGCGCGTACTCTATCAGCAGTACCTTGATGAGAATGGAGGATCCTGGCAGGACGATGTACTCCAGAGCCTCGACCTGGAGTACCACAACATTCATCCTCGGCATGGCCTCTTCTATGGCCTCGAAGCAGCAGGCGCTATGCGCCGCCTGGTGACACCGGAATCGGTAGAGGCGGCCATTCTCACTCCTCCCTCCGACACGCGGGCGCTCGGCCGGGGATATATTGTCTCCGAGCTGATCGAGCGGCCGGCCACTCGATACGTTATCGATTGGGACGGAGTCTACATTGAGAGGAACAAGCAGCTCGACCTCAAGAACCCCTTTAACCCCTATCAGAAGGAGGCGATGCGGTTCATGAGGTCGGTTCCAAATGCCCGGTAAGTTTGCGGAACAATCGAGCAGGGCTTTGCGGTCGAAGGATATCCGCCAGTGCCTCTTGATGCCCTGGCTGACCGGAGGCGAACGATGTCTACGCTCGATCAGCAATTCGTGCCCGATGGCGATCGAAGCACCAGTGCAGTGCCTGACCCTACCCGCAACAGAGTAGAAGAGCTTGAGGATGAGCTGGCGCGCATCCGTGCGAGCAGGGCTCGCACCCTCAGGGGAGTTAAGACGATTGGTCTGCTTCTGTTGGCGGTGGCGATCGCCTTCTGGATGGGAACGCAATTCGCGCGCGCCCGGCATGAGCCCACCCCGACTGCTGCCGTACAAGCTCGCGCCAGACCCGCAGCAGTCGTACAATTCCACCGCTCGCCCGAGGTGCGCGCGCTCCCGGCTGTTATTCATCGCCCGACGCGCGGGGCCACCCCGTCCACGGCGTCGTACAGGGGCATACCGGGTCCTCTCATCGGGCCAGATACTGCCAATGAGGCAGCAGTACCGTATACCGCCAGTGAGCTAGCCGTGGTGGCGGCGCCACACCCGAAGCACAGGCATAAGAAGCGCCACCGGGCGAAGGCAGCACTCAGACCTGTTGATGGTCAACCGGGCACTGCTCCGGAAGCGCAGCCCGCTGAGCCTGCCGCGGGGGTGGACGAGAAATCGGACGCCTGGATCGACAAACTGCCGGAGTGAGTGCGTGACCGCAACGACCTCCCATCGCCCGTTCGTAGTATGGCTGGGTGCATTCGCCCGCCGTCTCCTGCAGACCTTCGAGGTTTGGAGGAGACGGCGGGTATAATTCGGTGGCATCCAGCGGTGCGCAGGTGCGAGCAATCAATGGCAGTGAGGGGGCATCGGGCTATGCCGACGATCGATGGGATTTGCACGGACCGGGAACGGGCCCGCCGGGAGCTTGTGCTCGGGCAAGAGCTGATGGAAATCGGCGATAAGGTGGACGCGGGGGAGAGACTTACGTTCGAGGATGGTGTACGGCTCTACGCGACGCCGAACCTAACCGGTGTAGGTTATCTGGCGAATCGCGTGCGCGAGCGTCTTCATGGCGACAGAGCCTACTACGTGCGCAACCAGCACATAAACTACACTAACGTCTGCAATAAGTTCTGCAAGTTCTGCTCCTTCTACGCCAAGAAGGGCGGCCCTGCGCCTTACGAAATGGATATGGCGGAGGTGCGTCGTAAGTTATCCGCGCACCTCGAAGTGCCGATTACAGAAGTTCACATGGTGGGCGGGATCGACCCGCGACTCCCGTACCAGTACTATCTCGACCTTCTTCGAACCGTCAAAGAAGTGCGGCCGGGAGTGCATATCAAGGCATTTACCGCAGTAGAGCTGGTGGAGATCCAGCGACAGGCAGGTAAGCCGCTCGACGTAGTACTGCGGGAGTTGATGGCCGCCGGACTCGATTCACTCCCGGGCGGCGGAATTGAGATTCTCTCCGATCGGGTGCACCAGGCGCTCTTCGATCGCAAGCTCGATGGCGACGAGTGGATGAGCGTGGCGAGGGTGGCCGCAAGCGTCGGGCTCACCCAGTATGCAACCATGCTCTACGGGCATATTGAAACCGCAGAAGAGCGGGTGGAACACCTGGTCAAGATCCGTGCGCTGCAGGATGAGACCCGCCACTTTGTGACAATGACGCCTCTCTCCTTCCACCCGGAAAACACCGAGCTTGAAGACATTCCGCACCCAACCGGCTACGACGACCTGCGAAACATCGCGGTGTCGCGCCTAATGCTCGACAACTTCGCGCACATCAAGTCCTTCTGGATCATGAACAGTCCGCAGATCACACAGCTTGCGCTCTGGTACGGCGCGGACGACGTCGACGGGACAGTGCAGGAGTACGAGATTACGTACAGGGATGGCGAGCACGGAAACAAGCAGCAATCGCTCACGCGAACCCAGATGATTCGACTCATCGAGGAGACCGGGCGAGTGCCCGTGGAGCGCGACAGTCTCTATCACGAAGTTGAGAGCGCTGACGAGCCGCCGCACGTGGATCGGCTCTTGATACCGCTCTCAGCAGTGGGGACGTGAGCCCAACGCGTCCGGTTCGGCCGCTGCAGCGAGGGGACACCATCGGGGTGGTCGCTCCTTCGGGCTGCATTCCTCCCGCTGCGCTCAAAGCCGGAATTGAGCTGATCTGCGCATGCGGGTACCACGTTATAACCGGTGAGCACGTTCTCGATCGAGCGCCACACTGTGACTATCTCGCGGGCCAGGATGCCGACCGGGCATCGGACTTCAACGAGATGATCCGGCGGGACGATGTCGCTGCGATCTTCTGTGCGCGCGGAGGCTACGGCGCGAGCCGCATCGCCGGGCTCCTCGACTGGCCCGCACTGCGCGCGCGTCCGAGGCCCCTTGTAGGTTATAGCGACATCACCTCTCTTCATCTCGCGCTGGCCGCGGAAGTAGGGTGTGTAAGTATCCACGGCCCCATGATCGGGGCGCTCCCTGAGCTCGATGCCAGCGCTCTGGAGCAGTTCTGGGCGGTCCTCGAGGGCACGCTGCCCGCGTGCTCCCTGCCAGCCGATCCGGCCTCTATGCGCGTCATCGTTCCCGGAAAGGCAGAGGGTGAGCTGGCCGGCGGATGCCTTACCCTTCTGGCCTCCGCCTGCGGCACGCCCTGGCAGCCAGACCTCCGAGGCAAGATCGTACTCATCGAGGATGTGGGCGAGCAGATCTACAGCGCGGATAGGAGCCTCACACAGCTTCTGAATTGTGGGCAGCTGCAGTTGGCCGCAGGCTTCGTGTTCGGCGATCTTACCGATTGGCCAGCACTGGAGGCGAAACCTCCGTGCAACACCGTTGACTCTCTGCTTCAGGACATCTTCGTTCCACTCGGAAAGCCGATGATTGCGGGGTTTCCATTTGGCCACGTCCCCAATCCGCTGACCCTGCCACTTGGCTCGTGGGCACGTCTCGACGCTTCGTCCCGCACGCTCTCGCTCGGCGCTGCGCCAGAGGGAGAGTACGCGAGCCCGCGCCTCTCGGTCACCGGCGTTTCGTCCCCGTATCTCCACACAGGCTCGCCGCGACTGTTCCTCGGGCATACGGAGGACTCCGCGGTACGCTCGAGAAGGGAGTAGTGTGCGATGAACCTGCGCTCTGCATGCAACCGAAGAGTGGGTCTGCTGGCGATCCTGTTCGCGGCCCAACTGCGGCCGGCCATGGCGCAGGGAGCGCCGCTGCCAGACGATGCTGCAAGTCCGCAGGTTGTTATCTCAAATTCCAGATGGACCGCAACGGATGCGCTGGGGCGCAGGCTGCCCACTTTTGCCGAGACGGGTCCGCCCAGGCCGAATCGGCGGGTAGGGCTCTTCTACTGGCTCTGGCACGGCGACGATCGCTGGGGTCCCGACTACAACATAACGACCTTCATGGCCAGCCATCCTGGCTTCAAGGATTTCCACGCGCATCCGGCCGGCGGGCCCGGCAACCCCACCTGGTACTGGGGCGAGCCGCTGTTCGGATACTATCGCTCCACCGATCCCTGGGTGATGCGCAAACATCTCGGGCTGATCGCGGATGCCGGTGTTGACTTCCTCTTCCTCGACTACACAAATGGAGCCGTTTACGACCGCGAGCTGAAGGTTCTGCTGGACGTAATGGAGGAGCTGAAGCGAGGCGGCCTCACGGTACCGCGCCTGGTCTTCTTCCTGAACTACGAGCCGGAGTGGAAGGCTGAGGCCCTGTACAAGACCTGGTACTTGCAGAGCCGATACAAGGACCTCTGGTTTCGGTGGGCCGGTAAGCCGCTTATCATGTCGCGCATGCCAACGGATTCAAGCAAGCTGAAGGAGCCGGCCGTGCTGCCCGCCCTCCAGAGGTTCTTCACGTGGCGCCCAACCTGGGCATTTCCGGATGAGAGGGCAGAGCCAACGAAGTGGCGGTTTATGGGTGGCCTGGACGCAGGCCGCGCCAGGGCCGCTGTTGGTCCGGATGGAAAGCCCGAGCAGATCGTTGTCAACAAATCTCTTGGCGGACCGCTCTGGGGCAACATGGAGACAGGGGGCGTGAGCTCCGCACCGGGCCACATACCGGAGTATGACGCGCAATGGCTCTCTGGCGAACAGGGCAAGGGCCTGTTCTTTCAGGCGAGCTGGGATTACGCGCTGAGGACACCTGCGCCGATTCTTCTTGTGACCGGATGGAACGAGTGGATCGCATCCGTCTGGGAGACGCCTGGTGTCGTATTTCTCCGGCGCAAGACGGGCCCCGGACAGGGGCATCTTGTCGACGAGTTCAATCAGGATTTCAACCGCGACATCGAGCCCATGCGCGGCGGCACGGGCGACAATTTCTACTGGCAGTTTGTTGCGAACATGAGGCGATACAAAGGGATGGCCCCGCCGCAGAGCCCATCGCCGCCGAAGGTTAGCAGGCTGGCTGGACCCCTCTCACAGTGGGAAGACGTATCGCCGATCTATCACGACGCCGCGGGCGATGCCACCAATCGTGACGCCGATGGCGCGCCGCCCGGGGCGCACTACAAGGATTACAGTGCTCGCAACGATATCGTAAGCGCGCAGGTGGCCCGCTCAGCAGTCGCGGTAACGTTCAGGGCGCGGACGGCCTCGCCTCTCACGGTACCGGCCGGCGAAGGGTGGATGACACTCTATATCGACCAGGATGCAAACAGCGGAACGGGCTGGAACGAGTACGAGCTGAGGGTGAACACAATGCGCCGCGGCCAGACCTGCAGCGTGCAGCGGTTCGAAGGCGGGCACTGGCGGACCGTGGCGTGGGCGCCGTTTCGGAGCGGTGGGCGCGATCTGCAGATTTCGATCCCGAGGACGCTGGCGGCCGGCAGACCCGCCGGGCCACTTGCGTTCGACTTCAAGTGGACCGATAACCTGCCAGCCGATCCTGCGATAGAAGACTTCTACCGCAACGGCGACGCTGCGCCGGACGGTCGGTTCAACTACCGTTACGAGGGCCGGTAGAACCAGCGCGGCCCGGTGGCAAATGCCACCGGGCCGTTTTTCCCGACCGGTGCGGTCGGCGGAGCTACTCCTCAACAACCTCGCGGATGCGGCGCTCCAGCTTCTCCAGATCGATTCCCCCCTCATCGCGCGCAATCCGGCGAACCGTCGCATTTACCTGTCCCAGATCCATCAGCAGGTCCTGGAGAATCTCCTGCTGCTGTCTCGATTGGGTTACTTCGCGAGGCTCCTGCACCAGATCACGCACAATCGAGTCCTCGGCGCGGGAGGCCACGAGCGGAGTATCCATGCCATCTACGTGAACGAACGTCCGGCGGCCTGGACCGCGATCCTCTTCGATGGGCAGCACCGCGGTAACGCGGTCTGATCGCACATATCTTCCGTACCCGAGATGCACCAGCGTGCCAGCTTGAATACGCATCTATCCACTGCCTTCCTGGCGATTGATCGCCACATTGCAGGGCGCCTTCCCTGCAGGGTATTGGTCTTTGTTCACTATTATTATCCTCTATGGATAGGCAATAAGCAAGTGGAATCGACGGGATTCGGAGCGCGGAAGGGGAGTAAAGCGAGGCAAAACCGCGACACGGGGCAGCGGTCCCGTGACGCGGTCCTTAAGCGGCGAAAAACCTCAGGAGGGGCGGGTGGAGCCGGGCGTTTCTCGCTCGTGATGGCCGATGTTTACCACATGCCCCTTCATAGAGCTGAAGTAGAGGTTGATGCCTTTTTGTGACATCAACGATCCCGCAATGGCCATGATGAAGAGGTAGGCGATACGGAAGAGGAGCCAGCCGAACTGTGAGCCTATGAGCGCCGCCGTGGGATCACGCTTGGGATCGCCGGTGAATTTGAGGCCGAGGGCTTCTGCAGGGGGGGCGCCAAAGAGAGCAAACGCCTTTGCAAAGACGAGGCCAAGGAGAGCCACGCCGACTAAGAATACCAGCAGGCCAACTATTCGCCCCAGCAGATCGTGACGAACTCCACTTTGCATTCATTACTCCTCAACACCGATAAGGGGCAGGCCGCGCAATTCGGCCGCCCCTCTCGGTGATTGATCACACGGCCTCGAAACTCCTATTTGATCAGGGACGCAGCACCGTAGCCGCCGCCGCCATCAGCGAATTGAGCAGATTCGGCGCGACGCCGAGCAGCAGTGTCGCTGCGGCCGTCACCAACACCGAGATGACCACGCCGCCGGCCGATGCGGCACGAGCAGGGACCGTTCCTGGCTCGGGCTCCGAGAAGCACATCATCCACACTACCCGCAGGTAGTAGTAGATCGAGATCACGCTCGCGAGCGCCAGCAGCACCGCCATCGTAAGTTGACCGGATGCGAGCGACGCGTAGAAGATCATCCATTTGCCCATGAAGCCAACGGTCGGGGGAATCCCGCCAAGCGAGAGCATAAAGACGAGCATCACGTACGCGGCCGGCGC
>JBBRJW010000035.1:0-10295 GCA_038218705.1 Chthonomonadales bacterium
GATCAGGCGACTGTAATCGCCAGCGCGCGCGACAGCTCCGTTCACTACGGGGTAGGTGATGGCGGCCTCTACGACGGGTATCTGGATCTCAACGACTTCGCAAACCGCGTGAAGACTTCCACAACGCGCGCGGACCTTCAGACTGCCGCTGTCAACCTGCAGACGGCGCTCCTGCCCTCCGCAGGCGCGGTCCTGAAGGCAGGGCACGGCGCATCGGATGAGCAGAACTCGGCGGGCCTCAGCGTATACGTTCCCTATCCGAACTCGCTTCTCTCGACCTACAACAACCTCGCCCTGGCGAGCGCCGCGCCCCACTGGCGGCAATTCCTCGCTGGCCAGACTCAGTAGTTCGGATGATCATACTTGGAATCGAGACCAGTTGTGATGAGACATCCGCGGCCGTCGTGATCGACGGCCGCGAGGTCCGCTCCAATGTCATTGCAAGTCAGGCTGACCTCCATGCGCGATACGGCGGCGTCGTGCCAGAAGTGGCATCGCGGAAGCACGTCGAACGAATGCTCCCGGTGCTTCAGGAGTCGCTCGCGGAGGCGCATATCGGCCTCGGTGACCTCGACGGGATAGCGGTCGTAAACCGTCCCGGACTGCTCGGGGCGCTTCTCGTCGGTGTCTCCACCGCGAAGGCGCTCGCCTACTCCTTGAAAATCCCCGTCACCGCGGTACACCACCTGGAAGGGCACGTCTACTCCAGCTTCCTCACGGCCCCCGACCTCGTCGATTCGTTTCCGCTCCTTGTGCTCATAGTATCCGGGGGGCACAGTCAGATCGTGCGGATGGAGGGACATGGGGAATACGTGATCCTTGGCTCGACGCGCGATGACGCTGCAGGCGAGGCATTCGATAAGGGTGCGCGTATCCTGGGCCTCTCCTACCCGGGTGGTCCGAATCTGGCCCGCCTCGCTGAGCGGGGCAATCCGAAGTCGGTTCGCTTCCCGCGCTCCTTGCTGGGCGACAGCCTCGACTTCAGCTTCAGCGGGGTAAAGACCGCACTCAGGAACTTCGCCATTCGCGATAACGGCGTAACGCCGCCCGCAGATCTGGCCGCAAGCTACCAGGCTGCCATTGTGGATGTGCTCGTGGAGAAAGTGCGCCGGGCTGGTTCGCGAACTGGCATCCGCACGGTCTGCCTGGCCGGTGGAGTAGCGGCAAACCGCGAGCTCGCCCGCAGGATGGACGAGCTCGCGAGCGACCAGGGCCTGAGGCTCGTGATCCCTCTTCCGATCCTCTGCACCGACAACGCGGCGATGATCGCTGCGGCCGGCTTTTTCAGGCTGCGGCAGCGGACACCGGATAACCTGGCATTCGATACCATGGCGACCGAAGCGCTGGGATCTGCCGAGTAGGGAAGCTGGATTAGCTGCCGCCGGGCTCCAGACCCAGAATGGCCCGAACACGCTCCGCGAGGGCGCGGAACTGCAGGGGCTTCATCACCAGGTCCACGACGTTAGGAGTGGCCGCGGCGTGAGCGAGGTCGATGTCGTGACCTGTGGCGATCAACACGGGGGTATTCGGGGAGAGCGCATAGAGCGCACGGGCGAAGGCAAACCCGTCCATGGCCAGCATGGTCATATCGGAGACCACGAGGTCTGGCGGCACCTCGCACTTCTGAAAAGCCTCGATGCCCTCCGGGCCGCTCGTGGCCGTTATCACTTCAAAACCGCGCTTCGTCATTGACTGCCGAAAGAGATCGATCATCGAGGGATCGTCATCTACGATCATCAGGCTCTTGCCTGTCGGCTGAAGCTTCCTGGCTTCCATGATGCAGTCCTTTCTGCCGCCCCGCAAAAGCATGGACGGGATGGCAGTAGATTTGTTGCTCGCCGGGGCGCACCTGCATTTGTGCGCGGCAGGGTTCCCTTCGCCGCCCTTCCGGGCATTTCCTGCCGAGGTTAGTCGGATCGTGCCTCCCCGGTAAACTATTCACGGAGAGACTCGTAAGGGTGTAAAATGTTGCCGTCTCAGTTTGCCGCGCATCGCGGGGCAATTTCCATACTTACTCATTGAGGTTGATCTATGACCCTGCAATCCGCGGCTCATTCCGAGAGCTCCCCTGCCCCCCGCTCTGAGCGACACACGGTCGATACCGAGTCATCTGTGCTCGGCATACGCCACCGCGTTTCACTGGATGGAGATTGGAACTTTCAATTTGGAGAGGAGACGCCTCAGCCTATTCAGGTGCCGGGGCCCTGGGAGAGCCAGCGCCCCGATCTGATCGAGAAGGCTGGCACGGCCATCTACGAGCGCACGTTTCCGCTTCCCCGGAGCTTCGGGGGCCGGCAGATCGCTCTCTGCTTTGGTGCAGTGGACTACTATGCGGAGGTATGGGTCAACGGCGTCGCGGTCGGAACTCACGAGGGGGGTTATACACCCTTCTCATTTCCAATTGAGAAGACGATCCAGGCCTTTGGATCGGACGCCGTGAACACCATTATCGTGCGGATAACGGATTCCACCGTACAGCAGGATGCCATTCTGCCGAACGGCAAGCCGCTCGCATTTGCAGAAGTGCCGCATGGCAAGCAATCCTGGTACACATCGATTGGCGGCATCTGGCAGAGTGTCTACGTTGAGGCTCGCGCCCACACGCAGATCACGCGGTCATCCATCTACCCGGATATCGACAGCAGCACGGCGCGGGTCTTCCTGACGCTCAGTGGAATTCCCGAGCATCCGGGCACAGAGTGGCAGGCCAGAATATCTGTCGCCCCCCCGCGCGGTGCAGGCGCCATTCAGGCCTTCGTACTCCATATCACCGAGCAGACCCCCCGCGAGGGCGCAAATATCTGTCTGGAGGCGACCTTCGACGTGCCCGAGGCGCTTCTCTGGCACCCGGATTCTCCTCACCTGTACAGCGCTCTCGTTACCCTGGAGTGCGACGGCGAAGTCGAGGATGCCACCTGTCAGAAGTTCGGAATGCGTAAGATCGAGGCCAAGGAAGGGCGCGTCTGGCTCAATAACCGGCCCATCTTCCTGGCAGGCACGCTCGACCAGGCCTTCTATCCGCAGACGATCTACACGCCGCCCTCGGAAGCCTACCTCCGTGCGCAGTTTATGAAGGCGAAGGAGATGGGCCTCAACCTGATGCGCTGCCACATCAAGGTTCCAACCGAGTCCTATCTCGATCTCTGCGACGAGATTGGCCTCCTGGTCTGGTACGAGGTCCCTAACGGCGCGCGACTCTCGCTCGAATTTCGAGACCGTGCCCGCAAGACACTCCTCGAGATGATCGCGCGCGATGCCAGCCACCCCTGTATCGTGATCATCTCCCTTATAAACGAATCGTGGGGTATCGACCTGAACGATGTCGAGCAGCGCCGCTGGCTCCGCGACACCTACAAGTGGGCTAAGCAGCTCGCGCCGGGCTGGCTTGTGGTGGATAACTCCGCCTGCATCCCGAACTTCCACGTTGTCAGCGACCTGGACGACTACCACGTCTACTTCAACATTCCGGACCAGGCAGAGGATTTCGCCGAGTGGGTCCAGGCATTCTCGGGGCGAGAGGCTGGAACCTACACCGGGTACGGCGACGCCGAATACCATCGCTCCGAGCCGCTGCTCATTTCAGAGTTTGGCAACTGGGGCCTGCCCCGCGTCGAGAATGTAATCGCGGCCGAGGGCGGCAAGGAGCCCTACTGGTTCAAGACAGGTGATGGCGCAACGCGCCCGCACAAAGTGCTCGATCGCTTTGAGGCGCAGCATCTCGGACGTGTCTACAAAGACTATAACGCCCTGGCTGACGCCTCGCAGGAACAGGAGTGGATCTCGCTGAAATACGAGATCGAGGAGATGCGGCGGTATCCGGATGTCGCAGGCTACGTAATCACCGAGTTCACCGACGTCAACTGGGAGTGCAACGGCCTGCTCGATATGGGCCGCAATCCCAAGATCTTCCACAATCGACTGAAGGATCTCCAGGCGCAAGATATCCTCGTGCCGCGCCTCTCGCCGCGCACGGCTTTCTGGCAAGGCGAGACCGCCGGGCTCTCGATCACTTTTTCCTGCTTCAGTGGCCGTCCGGTGGCGGGCGGGCACATCGAGTGGGAGACGCTTGGCTTTGAGAACTTGAAGGGCGAGGAGCCGGTGAAACTCGGCGGCCGGCTGGAGAGTGAGCCCACCTACGGCTCGTACCCTGTAGCGCAGATATGGATCACCGCCCCGCACGTGGAAGCGCCGGTAAAGACGGAGATTAAGATCGCACTCCGCAGCCCGGACGGGACGATACTTGCCCGCACCACCCAGAACATTGTGTTTGTGCCGGCAGCTCTTCGTGCGTTGGGACGCGGCAAAACTGTCTGGCTGCACGATCCGTTCGGGAGCGCCATCGGACTCTCGTCCATGCTCACCAGTATTGGCTTCCACGTTGTAGCGCAGCCGGCGCCCGGGGCCTTGGGTCTGGTGACTCGCTGGGATCCTGCGGTTTCGGCTTTCCTGCGCGATGGCGGAAAGGCCGTGCTCGTCGCAACGCATGCCCGGTCGATCACCATCGCGAGTGGCCTCGGCGTCCGACTGCTGGAGCGCAACACCAATGGCTGGTGGGGAGATTGGTGCACCTCCAAGACCTGGTTCGTGCCCGATAACTTCCCGTCGCTGCCGGACACGGTTCGATTTGACTTCGAATACCAGGCGATTGTGCCGGAGCGGGTCATCACAGGCCCGCTTGTCGACAATATCGTATCCGGTCTCTTCGTAGGCTGGCTCCACAACATGGCGGCGCTGGTGGCGCGGCTGCCGATCGGGCGTGGAGACCTCATCGTTTGTACGTTCAATCTGCTGCCGAATATCGGCTCCGACCCGATGGCCACCCTGTTGCTGGGCGATCTCTTTGCAATGCAGCCAGCCATTCGCCCAGAGTAGCCCGAGTGGATCGGGCGTTCCGCCGACTGTTACCACGCGTAGGTGGGCCACTTTGCAGGCCACCACGCCACTGAACCCGCGGCCGCTGCCGCTCCTGGGAGTCCCTCTCGATGACCGAATTGCGTACGCAGCTCAGCCTGCTCACTCAGCTTGTAGACGAATCACTCTGCAATCGCCTGATCGGCGAGGCGCTCGCCCGTGGCGGCCACTTCGCTGAGATCTACGGAGAGCACGCGGAAGCGACTCGCCTGCCGCTTGAAGAGCAGAAGATACAGAGCGCGGAGGTCCGCCACACGCTGGGGGTTGGAATCCGCGTAATCCATGGCGAGAAGCAGGGGTACGCCTACAGCGATGACCTGTCGCCTGAGCGGCTGCTCGAAGCGGCTCGCGTCGCATCCTTTATCGCAGAGGGAGGGAGCGCCAGCCAATCTGTGAGCGTCTCCCGCTCGACCGGCCCCGACTACTACCCCGTGCGGCGGGGCCCACTCGGCGCGGATGTGCGCGACAAGGTGAAGTGGGTTCAGAGGGCCAATCGGGCCGCCATGGACTACGACCCGCGCGTGAAGCAGGTGCAGGTTGGCTATATCGACAACGCCAAAGAAATCCTGGTCGCGAACTCCGATGGCCTCTACATAACAGACTTCCAGACTATGCTCCGCTTCCACGTGTCGGTGCTCGCTTCCGATGGCGCAGATGCCCAGATGGGTTTTTATGGAGGCGGTGGGCGGATTGGCCTCGAGTATTTCGAGCAGAGTACGCCGGAGTGCATTGCGGTAGAGGCGGCGCGACAGGCGATTGTGCAACTCGGCGCGGCCGATGCGCCGGCCGGCCCGATGCCCGTGGTCATCGATAACGCCTGGGGGGGTGTCTGGCTCCATGAGGCCGTGGGGCACGGGCTGGAGGCCGACTTCAACCGGAAGGGCACTTCCATCTACAGCGGCCGCGTGGGCGAGAAGGTCGCGAGTGAGCTCTGCACGGTGGTCGACGACGCGACGCTGCTCAACAAGCGGGGGTCCATCAATATCGATGACGAAGGCGCAATCGGCCAGAGGAAGGTGCTAATTGAGAAGGGCATCCTAAAGGGGTACATGCACGATCGCCTGAATGCGGGCCTGATGTCGGCGCAGTCAACCGGGAGCGGCCGCCGCCAGGACTATCAGTGCATCCCGATGCCGCGGATGACCAACACGTTTCTTGAGGCGGGCGAGCATACGCCGGATGAGATCATTGGCTCCGTCGGGAAGGGCTTCTACGCAAAGAATTTCAGCGGCGGTCAGGTCGATATCTCCAACGGCAACTACGTCTTCAGCGTAACCGAAGGCTACATGATCGAGAACGGCAAGATCGGCCGGCCCGTAAAGGGAGCGACCCTGATTGGCAACGGTCCCAGTGACCTTGCGAAGGTCTCCATGGTCGGAAGCAACTGGGCGCTCGACCCGGGGATCGGTACCTGCGGCAAGGATGGGCAGAGTGTTCCCGTGGGAGTCGGAATGCCGATGATCCTCGTCTCCGAGATGACGGTCGGCGGTACTTCCGTATAGTCCGCCCGCCGGCTTCCGCTTTGTGTGCCGTCGGAGTATAATGAGGCCATGATAAGCCCTTTCACCTCTGGCGCGCGGCGAGGCGCACTCTATGTAGTCTCCGGCCCCTCCGGGGTCGGCAAGGGCACGCTTCTGGACCGCCTCATTTCGGATGTGGCGGATGTGGCCCGAAGCGTGAGCGCCACCACGCGCCTACCCCGTCCCGGCGAGATCGATGGCGTCCACTACCACTTCTTGAGCGAAGCCGACTTCGACAAGGGCATTGGGACGGGCGTCTTCTTCGAGTTCGCCCGTTACAACGGTTCCCTGTACGGCACACCTCGCGATAAGGTGGAGGAGCAGCGCGCGGAGGGCCTCGACGTCGTCCTGGAGATCGAGGTCCAGGGCGCGATGATCGTGAAGCAGCTCGATCCCACCGCCATTCTCATCTACATCCAGCCACCATCTTCTGTGGAGCTAGAGCGCCGCCTCCGCCGCCGTCATACCGAGACCGAGGAGACGATACAGCGCCGGCTCGCGATTGCTGCGCACGAACAGACCTATATTCCAGAATACACCTACTTGATCACGAACGACGCGCTGGAGCGCGCCGCGGAGACCCTGCAGGCGGTGGTGGTCGCGGAGCGCCATCGGGTGCGCCGATGAGCGGGGTCCTCGTTGGAAAGCGAATACTGCTCTGCGTGAGCGGCTCCATCGCGGCCTACCGGGCTGCCGACGTCTGCAGTCAGCTCAGCAAGCTCGGGGCAGAGGTCCACGTGGTGCTCACCGCAAACGCGGCTCGCTTTGTTGGGCCACCCACCTTCCGCGCGCTCTCCCGAAACCCGGTGCTCACCGACCTCTTCGAAGAGCCGCACGTCGACCGTATCGCGCATATCGATCTGGCGCAGTCCGCCGACCTCGTGCTCGTTGCGCCGGCCTCGGCCAATCTGCTCGCCAAAATGGCGCATGGCATTGCGGACGACCTCGCCTCCACCTGCCTGCTCGCCGTGCCGCCCTCCACGGCGCTCCTTGTTGCTCCTGCAATGAACCGCGTAATGTGGGCGCATCCGGCCACGACAGCCAATGTCGCCATCCTGAGCGCCCGTGGAGTGGAGCAGATCGAGCCAGCGACAGGCCTGCTCGCGTGCCAGGACGTGGGCGTGGGCAAGCTCGCGGACGTCGCGGACATCGTCGCGGCGGTGACTGCCCGGCTCGCGCGGAAGCAGGACTTCGCCGGACAGCGCCTGCTGATCACTGCGGGCGCAACCCGCGAGGCGATCGACCCGGTCCGCTTCCTCAGCAACCGCTCCAGCGGCAAAATGGGCTTCGCCATCGCGGGCGCTGCCCGCGATCGCGGCGCGAGCGTAACGGTGATTGTCGGCGCGACCAGCGCACCGCTCCCGACCGGCGTGGAGCTGGTGAGCGCCGAGAGTGCCGCCGCGATGTTCGCGGCCTCGGAGAAGCGATTTGCGGCATGCGACATCTTTATCGCAGCAGCGGCTGTCGCCGACTACGCTCCGGAGACGGTCGCACCGCAGAAGATCAAGAAGGAGGCAGGTTCCGACGAGGAGCGCATTAGCCTCATCCTTCGGCGCACTGTCGATATCCTCGCTACCCTCGCTGCAAGAAAACAGGGATCGCAGCGCGTAGTTGGCTTCGCCGCCGAGACCAACGACCTTCTCTCCAATGCCGCCGTCAAGCTGGCAGCCAAACGCCTCGACCTCCTCGTTGCAAACGATGTCACGCAGCCAGGCGCGGGCTTCGAAACCGATACCAACCTGGTCACTCTGCTCTGGCCGGACGGACGGCAGCAGGCGCTGCCACTGCTCAGCAAGCGACAGGTTGCCGACGCCCTCTTCGATGCGCTCCAGCTTCGCGCCGCACCCTGACCCCGAAGCGCGCAGAACCTCTGCGCCACCGGACCGGGCCTCTACATCGAAACTGGCTATCGGGCTCGCGCAGCCTTGGCTGCGGCGCACGCCTGGATGGGTTGTAGAAAGCGCCGAAACCGGGCGGTGGCATTCTCGTCCAACGATAGTATGAGTTAACCTGCTCTTGTTGGGAGGTCACCGTGCCCCGCTGCCGTGTTCATGCATTCTCGCTCATCGAGCTACTCGTCGTGATCGCGATCATTACGCTGCTCGCCGCGCTGCTGTTTCCAGTCTTTGCGCGGGCTCGGGAGAATGCGCGCGGTACAAGCTGTGCCGCGAACATGCGCCAGCTCGGTCTCGCCGTCACCCTGTACCTGAACGACTATGATGAGACCTTTCCACAGAGTCGCTTCGCCGATGCCACGCATCCCACGGGCGGGTGTACCGCAAGCGGAACAACGTACCCCGAGGATGCGCTGCAGGGAACGAGCGTCAATTGGAAGCGGGTCCTCTTGCCGTTCGTAGCCAACCGCGATGTATTCGGGTGCCCTTCCAACGGGCACAAATGGGATACCGGCGGCTATAATAACACGCCGGGCGATGAGACCAACGGTTTCTATCCCAATTCGCAATGGATTCCAAACTCATATGCTCTCAACGGCAGCTTCTTTCACGAGGCGGTTCCGGCATGCTGGTATGGGGAGAGCGCCGTGCGGCCTCGCAGCATGTCTGAGATCGATGCTCCCTCCTACCTGATCATGATCGAGGAGTCTCGATACAGCTATCCTGATCTCGGAGGCTGGTTTCTTCCCCAGCGCGGGCCCGACGGCGACCCACAGGGGCCATATCAGTCGCATAACGGCGCTTGCAACTGGTTGATGGCCGATCAGCACAGCAAACGACTGAAGCCGCAGCGAACGTGCCAGGACGAGATGTGGACCGATAAGTATGTGGATAAGGCCGAGGGCTGCGATCACCTTGATCAACTGGCGGGGGAGTACCGGTGACCGCACAGGCCCGCAGGCTCCGCCCTGGAGGGGCACCGGATGTTCGAACTGCGCTTGCGGCGGTCCATCGATCTCCCACTGCTGCTGCTAACCTATGCAATCGCGGTGTTCGGCATTGTTGTTGTCTACAGCGTCACGCGCAGCGACCCGGTTCCCGGCCATAAGCGCCAGATTATCTGGATGCTGCTCGGCACAGCGGGGCTCGTCGGCGCGTCGATCTTCGACTTCCACCTCTATGGCCGCTTCTCTCGGGGCTTCTACCTGCTCAACATCTTCCTGCTGCTGGTGGTACGCAAATTTGGCGTTCATACCAATGGCGCGACTCGCTGGATCCGGGTAGCGGGCTTCCCCTTTCAGCCGTCCGAGTTTGCAAAGCTCTTTGTGATCCTCACGCTCTCCAGCTATCTCGCCCGCCGCATCGATACCATTGGCGAGTGGCGCACGCTTCTCGGCTCTTTTGCCTATATTGCTCTCCCCATGGCGCTCATTCTCGTGCAGCCAGACCTCGGCACCTCGCTGGTAGTTCTTGCAATCTGGGCCGGAATGGTGATTGCAGCGGGCGCAAAATGGAAGCAGCTTGGCACGATGCTGCTGGTTGGGACGCTGCTCTTCGCCGGTGTCTGGAAATCCGGCAAGATCATTCACGACTATCAGAAGCAGCGCCTCGAGTCTCTCTTTCATCAGGACGAACACGCCAGTGACAGCGGCTACCACGTGATGCAGGCCCGTATCGCCATCGGCTCCGGCGGGATGTGGGGCAAGGGACTGGGGCATGGCTCTCTCGTACACGGGGGCTACATTCCCGAGAAGCAGACCGACTTCATCTTTACCGACGTAGGCGAGGAGCTCGGCTTCGCGGGTGCAGCGCTGGTCGTGCTCCTCTACGCGGGTCTACTCTTCCGCGGCGTCGTCATTACCGCCGCCGCCGATGAGGACATTCCCGGCAAGCTGATCGGGGTCGGGATCGTGGCGATGCTCGCGTTTCACGTGGTGCTCAACCTGGGGATGAATGTTGGCTTGCTTCC
>JBBRJW010000036.1:0-10271 GCA_038218705.1 Chthonomonadales bacterium
GAGAGATGACCGCGATATCGGTGGTCCCGCCGCCGATGTCGACCACCATGTTGCCTCCGGGTGTGGAGATGGGCAGACCTGCGCCAATGGCCGCTGCCATCGGCTCTTCGATTGTGTGGGCCTCGCGCGCGCCGGCCTCCAGCGCTGCCTGGATGACGGCCCTGCGTTCGACATTAGTCACCTGTGATGGCACGCAGATGAGCACCCGGGGCTTGAAGAAGCGCGCTCTCCCTACGACCTTGCGGAAGAGATAGGCCAGCATCTTCTGCGTGATGGTGTAGTCGGCGATCACTCCATCACTGAGGGGACGAACGGCCACAATATGGCCCGGCGTGCGCCCGAGCATCAGGCGCGCCTCTTCGCCAACGGCCCGGACGATCTTAGTATTTGCTGTAATGGCGACGACAGAGGGCTCCCGCAACACTACTCCCTTGCCGCGCATGTAGACGAGTATATTTACGGTCCCGAGGTCAACGCCCAATTCCGGCACTAGACTGAACAAACGCGCAACCCTCCCCCTGCATCACGTTCCTCACCGCGCGAAATGCGAGCGCCGAGGTTACGCAGGCTGGGTACAAGGTTCTCGTATCCACGATCGAGATGATCCAGCTCATCGATCACCGTCTCGCCCTCGGCAGCAAGACCAGCGGCCACGACTGCTGCGCCTGCGCGCAGATCCATACAGCTGACCGATGCGCCGGTGAGTCGGCCCACGCCGCGGACGATGGCCGTGCGGCCCTCAACACGGATATCCGCGCCGAGCTTCTCGAGCTCGGTAGTATAACGGAAGCGGCTCTCGTACACCGTCTCGGTTACAACCGAAACGCCTTCGGCAAGGCTCAAGAGCGCTACAAACGGCTGCTGCATATCGGTGGGAAACCCGGGGTGCGGCATCGTCTTGATGTCGGTTGCATGCACCGGCCCCGACCGCCAGACGCGGAAGCCTTCTGCCTCGGCTCTCCACTGTGCCCCGGAATCCACGAGCTTCGCGAGCATCGACTGGCAGTGCTCGACTCTCGCGCCCTGGATCAGGACGTTCCCACCCGTGATGGCGGCGGCGACGGCATATGTGCCCGCCTGCATCCGATCGGGTATCACCTCGAACTCTGTCGGATGGAGCTCGTCTACCCCATCAATTTCGATGTTGGAGCTTCCTGCGCCGGAGATTCTGGCCCCACACGCGTTCAGGAAGGCGGCCATATTGACGATCTCGGGCTCTGCGGCGCAATTTGTGAGCACCGTCCGCCCGGAGGCCCGGCAGGCAGCCATCATCAGATGCTGCGTTGCGCCAGCGCTCGGGAATTCGAGGGCCACGTTCGCGCCTCTAAACCGCTTCACCTCGCCATAGTAGCATCCGTGGTCGAGGTGGAGATGGCAGCCGAGCTGCTCGAGGCCCTTGACGTGGAAGTTCACTGGCCTTGCGCCGATGTCGCACCCGCCCGGCATGGCCACGCATGCGCTGCCCTGGCGTACCAGGAGCGGGCCCATCAGATTGAACGACGCACGCATCCTCCTCACGAGCTCATGCGGCGCTTCTGCGGTAGCGATGTGAGTGGCGTCAATCTCCAGCGCCCCATCCTCTCGGAATGCGGCGCGCACGCCGAGGTGGGAAAAAATCTCAATAAGAGTAAAGACGTCCTTAAGCCGAGGGGCATTGCGGAGAATCGTTATACCGGGCACCAGAAGGGCTCCGGCCATTATTGCAAGAGTGTCGTTCTTGCTGCCGCCCACTTGAACCGTGCCGTTCAGTGGGATGCCGCCCTCCACATAAATCTTCTCCAATGCGACTTCCACCTTCCTGCTCCGGTACTCTTCGAACGCGCGCTAATAAATGCCTGCAGCGCTTAACTCGTAATAAGGATCACTGAGTCTAGAGTATAGCCCGACGTGGGGACGCTGTCAATCACTAGACGAAATTCCCGGTGGGCCGTTTCGGGGCGACCTCATTGCCGGCACGGTTGGCCGTGCGGGCAATCCGAATTGCCTGCCTGAAAGCAATCGCTGTCCCGCTCAGCGCCTTAACGCCATCCTATCACATACTGCGGAGCCGCTCCTGTACGGCGGCGCGGTATACTGAAGGCTCTGAATGCACCTGCGAGGAGTTGCGCTTTGCAAGTAATCACCCCGGTCACCTGGATCCAGGCCATCTGGCTCGGCCTGCTGCAGGGCCTCACGGAGTTTCTCCCGGTAAGCAGCACTGCCCACATGGCGGTAGCCTCCCGGCTCCTCTACGGCCGCGACGCAGGCTCTGCCTTCTCCGCCGTCGTCCAGCTGGGACCGATCGTCGCCATCCTCCTCTACTTCCGCGCCGATCTGGGCCGCTACATCCAGGGCGTCCTCCGCACCGGCTCTCCCGCCAGAGTGAAGGCGGACGATGTGGACGCGCGTCTCGGCTGGTACACGCTGCTCGGAACCATCCCGCTGGCGCTCTTCGGACTGCTGCTCGAGCATAAGATCGATACCGTCTTCCGAAAGCCGAGCGTGATGGCCGTAAGCCTGATCCTGCTGGCGCTGGTGCTCTTTGTCGCCGAGCGCGTTGGAAAGCGCCGCATCCCGCTCGAGCAGATGACCCTCTCCCAGAGCCAGGTGATCGGATGGGCGCAGGTGCTCGCGCTCGTGCCGGGCGCATCGCGCTCCGGGGTTACCATTACCGCCGGTCTCTTTCAGGGGCTGGATAGGGAGAGCGCCGCGCGATTTAGCTTCCTGCTGAGTATCCCGGCAATCACGGCGGCCGGGCTCTACAAGCTCATTAAGGTCCTTCGCGGACCCGGCGGGCACCTCGGCAGTGAGGCGGGGCCTTACCTGCTGAGCGCAATTGTAGCTGGCCTCTTCGCCTATGCGGTCGTGCGCTGGTTCCTGGGCTATATGAAGGAGCACAACACGAGCGTATTTATCCTCTATCGAATCGCGCTCGGAGTGATTCTGCTCGGAATGGTTGGGAGCGGACGCCTCGCGGACAACCCCCCGGGCGACGAGGCGAAATCAGCGCCTCAGCCAGCCGCCGCGCGGCAGCTCCCTGTCCGCACCTCGGCGGGCCGCCCCGCCGTTCATCGGCCCCATGTCGGCTGACGCTCCCATTGCCTGCGACAGTCTCGTTGGAGGCGCGAGCGCTGGCGGCTGCGCCGCCGCTCTCGCTGCTGCCGAGAGCGGCGCGCGAGTCTGCCTGGTGGAGGCTGGCGACTGGCTGGGAGGCCAGTTGACCTCCCAGGGAGTCTGTACCCCGGACGAGCATCGGTGGATCGAGAGCTTCGGCGGGACCCGGCGCTACTATCGATTTCGGGAGGCCGTGCGAAGCTGGTACCGCCAGGAGTACGCGCTCACTCCGGAGGCGGCCGGGCGCGCGGATCTCAACCCCGGAGCCTGCTGGGTAAGCGGCCTGAGCTACGAGCCTGCGGTGGGCGAGCGCGCGCTCCGCGAGCTGTTCGCCCCTCTCGAGGAGAGCGGCGCGCTCCGCTGCTTCTTTGGCGCGCGGCTGGCGGATGTGGGCTTTGCGCCGGGGTGCCAGACGCGGATAGTGCGTGTCGACTTCGAGAGCCGCACCGGGGAGGCGCTCAGCTTTCATCCGGAGTGGGTGCTCGACGCCACCGATCTGGGCGATCTGCTGCCTCTCTGTGGCGCGGAGGGCGATACCTGGGTGACCGGCGCGGAATCGTTCGCGGAGACCGGTGAGCCCGACGCGCCTGAATCGCCCATGCCCCACTGGATTCAGCCTCTCACGTTCCCCTTCGCCATCGAGTGGTCTCCTGAAACATCAGCGTCCAACCTCATCGAGCCCCCTTACGACTATGAGCTCTTGAAGGCGGAGCAGCGCTACCACATCAAGCACGGCGCGATTACGGGCCTCTTCTCGGGGAGAGCGCCCTGGTGGAGTTACCGGCGCATCCTGGCGTCCGCAAATTTCGAGGATCCGCGCATCGTGCACGATGTGGCCATGATCAACACCGCCGGCAACGACTACTATGGCGGCAACGTGATCGGCAAGGTCTCTGCGGAGAGCGATGAGACGTGGGAGGCGCGGGCAGCGGAGCAGCTTGCCCGCGCCCGGCGTGTCTCTCTCGGCTACCTTGCCTGGCTGCAGAGAGAGTGTCCGCGGGAGGAGCTTCCGGACGGAGCAGCAGTCGACCCGCCCGGGCTCGGCTATCCCGAGTTTCGGCTTCGTGCCGACCTCTTCGGAACGGAAGATGGCTGCGCGCGCGCGCCCTACATCCGCGAGTCGCGCCGGATCGTGCCAATGCGGCGGATCCTTGAGCAGCAGATCGTGGTGAAGGATTTTGGTGGGGCGATGTTCCGCGGAGAGTGCGCCCGGGCGGAGGCTATGCCCGACACGCTTGGAATCGGGCACTATGCGCTCGACATTCATCCGAACGGGCACGGAGAGCCGAACCAGTATGTAGCGACGCGGCCATTCCAGATTCCACTGGGAGCGCTGACGCCGCGGCGCCTGGAGAACCTGCTCCCCGCCTGCAAGAACCTGGGCGTAACGCACCTGACCAATGGTGCTTACCGACTCCATCCAATCGAGTGGAATATCGGGGAGTCGGCGGGCCTCCTGGCCGTCTTCTGCCTCGGTGCGGGCGTACTGGCTCGCGATGTGGCGGACCAGCCCGCGCTCCTGCGGGAGCTGCAACGGCGCATCCTGGAGAGTGGAATTCCGCTCCACTGGCTTGTGGACGTGGGGCTCGACCACCCCGCTTTTGCCGCCGTCCAGCAGATGGCGACCGTGCTGGGGGAGTATCCTTCTGCCACAGATCTGCTCTTCCGCCCGGACGATCCGATTTCCGAGGTGGAGTGGCGATCCTGGGCCGCTGCCACGGGCGCAGATCCCTCCGGTCCGCTTCCCGGGAAGCGAGGCGATGCGGCGATTCGCTGTATGCGGCGCGCGACTCATACGCCAGGACCGTAAGCGCGACTTAACGGGCACACGCGCAGAGAGGGCCAGTGAACTCAAGTTCACTGGCCCTCTCTCTAGCTGTACGAACGGCGCTCAGCGCCGCACGCGATTACCAGCGGTCGCCGCTGCCGAAGCCGCCGCCACGGTCGCCACCGCGATCGCCACCACGGCCACCGCCGCCACCACCGTAGCCGCCGCCACCGCTGCCGCCACGGCTGCCGCCGCCGCCACCACCGTAGCCGCCGCCACCGCCGCTGCCACCGCCGTAGCCGCCACCACCGCCGCCGCGCGGGCGCTCTTCACGGGGCTTCGCCTCGTTTACGGTCAGCGTGCGGCCACCCATCTGGGTGCCATTCAGCTGATTGATTGCAGTGTCCGCTTCCGCGTCAGACTCCATCTCCACGAAGCCAAAACCCTTGGCCTGGCCGGTATACCGGTCCGTGATGATAGAGACGTCCTTGACGGCCCCAATAGCAGAGAAGAGGTTCTCAACGTCCTCTTCGGTCGCCGAGTAGGGCAGGCCGCCCACGTAGATACGCTTAGCCATTCTTCCAAAACTCCTTTTCGATCCACAATACAGCAAGCAGGAGGACACAGGGCCCCACAGTCCCGATGTCACGACCCGAATCGAAGCGGAGCGGAAGCCAACAAACGGAAGGGTCGACCAGCAAACCAACCGATTCCTTCGCGCACGCCTTTTCGCCCGTTCTTCATCTACCGTGAAACCGATGACTCAGTATACAGGTTTGCTCAGGGGGTGTCAAGCAATATTTCGCATGCATTAGAGATTTTCTTGGCCTATTGTTTGTGCCTCTCTCGCATAAAGGAGTGACCTGAGAGGCACCGGACCTGTTTGGAATGTGCAGCCCTGCCATCGAGGCGGAGGCAGGGCGAAGGTCGACGCCGGGCGGGGCGCACAGTGGGCCGCGCGCGGAGCGATCTAAAGCAGTCTAGCCGGTATGCTACAATAGCACCCGGGGAGGAGGCTGAACGGAGACCATGCAATTTGTAGTGATCACTGGCCCCTCGGGCGCCGGAAAGACACTGGCGCTTCAGAGCTTTGAAGACGCGCGGTACTACACGGCCGACAATATTCCGCCGCGCCTCCTGCCGGCGCTGGTCGATTACTGTCGCGCCGATGGCTGGGCCCGCGCTGCCGTGGTGAGCGATGTCCGCTCTGGAGCGGGCTTCGCGGAGCTGCCTGCTGTGCTCGAGGAGCTCAAAGCCCGCAACGTCCCGATCGAGATCCTCTTTCTCGACGCGAACGACGCCGCCCTGGTCCAGCGCTTCAAGGAGACCCGCCGTCCCCACCCACTGCTCAGCGAATCGATGTCCGGCGGCATTGTCGAGGCTATTCACGCCGAGCGTGCGCTGCTTCAGACCGCCCGCGCCGACGCGGATCACATTCTCGACACGAGCTCCTTCACCCCGGGGCAGCTTCGTGACCTGCTCCATTCGACCTACTCCCGGGATACCCGGCCCGGCCTCGTCGTAATGGTGACCTCCTTCGGGTTCAAACATGGCTTGCCCATTGATGCCGACCTCGTTCTTGACGTACGCTTTCTCGCCAATCCGCACTACGACCCGGACCTCAAAGCACTCAGCGGGCTCGATGAACGCGTGGCCGCATTCGTGCATGCAGACGACCGCACTGCCGCCTTCCAGCGGCGGATGAACGAGCTGGTCGACTTCTCGCTGCCGCAGTACCGAAAAGAGGGCAAGGCGTACCTGAACATCGCGATCGGCTGCACGGGTGGCCAGCACCGATCGGTACTGCTCGCGCATGAGCTTGCTGTGCATCTGCGCGACGACGGATACCATGTGGGCCTCCGCCATCGGGATATGATGCCACCGCCCTCCACGGAAGCGATCTAGGGGAACCAGGCGATGCTGAAGTGGCTCTATCCGGGCATGAGGGTGAAGCGCTGGGCGGGACTGAGCTTCCTCGGTCTCCTGCTCTTCCTGGCAGGCGCAGGGGTCATCATTCAATCGCATGCGCCTGGCGACCGCTCAATGGTGATTCGGATCGCGGACTGGATCATTGAGCACGCTGGTCTCGCCGTTCGGCCGGGGCTGATTGGGATTGGTCTCACCATCCTCGGCGCGTTCATCTGTGTCTTTGCCCTTGGCAAGCTCATCTTCTCCCTCACCAGCGTGCTCGACCCCGAGATGGCGCCAGGCGGCCTCGCAGACGTGGTCTATCAGCGGCGAAAGCTCGCTCAGGGGCGCCGGATCGTGGTAATCGGTGGCGGAACCGGCCTCTCAACCATGCTTCGAGGGCTCAAGAAGTTCTCCGGGAACATCACTGCCATTGTGACCGTTGCGGACGACGGCGGCTCCTCCGGCAAGCTCCAGAAGCAGCTCAACATTCTCCCTCCTGGCGATATTCGCAACTGTCTGGTGGCGCTTGCCGACGCCGAGACCCAGATGACCGAGCTCTTCCAGTATCGCTTCCGCGATAGCGTGCAGCCGCGGGAGAAGGGGGCGGCCGAGAGCGCGGTCCCGGCGGCTGGCCCGCGCGATTCTGGCGCGGGAACGGGCTACGGCGAGGGACTGCGCGACCACTCCTTCGGCAACCTGCTGATCGCCGCCATGTGCGCCATTAACAGTGGCGACTTCGAGCGCGCCGTGCGCGAGACGAGCCGCGTCCTGAACGTGCGCGGCCAGGTGCTCCCCTCCACGGTCGCACACGTGCATCTCAAAGGCGAGATGGAGGATGGATCGATGCTGGACGGGGAGACGGCGATCGCGCACTCTCCCCTGCGCATAAAACGGATCTCCCTGGTTCCGGGTGACGCCTGCGCCATAGACGAAGCGCCGGAGGCGATCCGTAACGCGGATATCATTGTGCTGGGGCCCGGCAGCGTCTTCACAAGCATCATCCCCAATATTCTGGTGCGCGGCATTCCGGAGGCGCTCAGAAGCTCCCGCGCCAAGAAAGTCTATGTCTGCAACGTGATGACCCAGCATGGTGAAACGGATGGCTTCTCCGCCTACGACCATATCAAGGCGATCGAGAGTCACGCGAGGCAGCGCATCTTCTCCTATGTGCTGGTCAACACCGGCCGCCCCTCTCAGGAGCTTCTCGAGAAGTACCGGGCGATGGGGTCCGTGCTCGTTGAGGCCGACATCGACCGGATCAAGAAGGAGGGCTACACTCCAATCGCCGGCAACTTTATCAACCAGACCGACGTTGTGCGCCATGACTCAGGCCTGCTCTCCGCCGCCATCATGAATCTCCTCCGCTAATGCTGGCCAGACCGGGAGTTCTCGCCTGCCCACGATCTCGCTCCACAACTCTCTTCTCGTCGCCCTGATCGGAAGGAGAACCTCCGCGCTGCAAGGAACGTAGGAGCAGAGATCCGAACTCCGGCTCACCTTCGGGACCACCCCGATAGAAGGCGTATGTCCATGACCACAACCGACCGCACCCCCGACGGAACCGGTCTCGTCGAACGAGATCCCTGGCTCGCTCCCTATACGGATCGCCTGCGCGAACGCCATCATCACTATCTCTCCATGCGCCGACGCATCGAGGAGAACGGGGGACTGATGGGCCCCGTGAGCCAGGGGCACCACTACTTCGGATTTAATCGCGGTGAGAGGGACGGCGAGCCGGGACTCTGGTACCGCGAATGGGCGCCAGGCGCGACATATCTCTCGCTGATCGGTGACTTCAACGGGTGGGACCGCGGCGCAGACCCTATGCAGCGCGATGAGTGGGGCGTCTGGTCACTCTTTATGCCGGACGCGGGCTATGCAGACCGGCTCACGCATGGCAGCAAGATTAAGGTGCATGTGGGAGCCTCCAACGGCAGCCACGACCGCATTCCGGCGTATATCCACAGGGTCGTGCAGGACGAACGGGACGCCCACTTTACCGGGGAGTACTGGCAGCCGGAAGCGCCCTTTCGCTGGCACAACGCCTCTCCTCAGCCGGACCGCGGGCTGCGAGTCTATGAGGCGCACGTGGGAATGGCTCAGGAGGAGGCTCGAGTCGGCAGCTTTGCCGAGTTCACCGCAACGGTTCTGCCGCGAATCGCGAGCCTCGGCTACAACGCTATTCAGCTCATGGCGATCCAGGAGCATCCCTACTACGGCTCCTTCGGCTATCACGTCTCCAGCTTCTTCGCGGTCTCCTCACGATTTGGAACGCCGGAGGAGCTGAAAACGCTCATCGACACCGCCCATGGCATGGGCCTTCGTGTCATTATGGATCTCGTCCACTCCCACGCCGTGAAGAATATCTTTGAGGGGCTGAACAAGTTTGACGGGACCGACTACCAGTACTTCCACGGCGGCGACCGGGGCCAGCACCCGGTATGGGATTCGCGCTGCTTCGACTACTCGCGCTACGAAGTACAGCGGTTTCTGCTCTCCAACGTTCGCTACTGGCTCGAGGAGTTCCATTTCGACGGCTTCCGGTTCGATGGTGTGACCAGTATGCTCTACCTCGATCATGGGCTGAGCCGCACGTTCGGCAGCTACGACGAGTACTTCGGGCCCAACGTCGATCAGGATGCGGTAGGCTACCTGATGCTGGCGAATGAGCTGATGCACACAGTCGACCCGGCCGCTATTTCCGTGGCCGAGGAGGTCTCAGGCATGGTCGGCCTCGCCCGTCCGATCCCGGAGGGCGGCTTCGGTTTTGACTACCGGCTCGCGATGGGGATTCCAGACTACTGGGGGACACTGCTAGAGAAGCTCTCCGACTGGGACTGGAATATGGGCCAGATCTACGGCGCCCTCATGAATCGCCGGGCGCACGAGAAGCATATCGCGTATGCGGAGTCCCACGATCAGGCGCTTGTTGGCGACAAGACTTTCGCCTTCCGCCTGATGGATCAGGAGATGTACGGGGCCATGGGCAAGTGGTCCAACAACCATCTCATCGACCGCGGCATCGCGCTGCACAAGATTATCCGGCTGCTCACCTTTGCGCTCGGAGGCGAAGGCTACCTCAACTTCATGGGGAACGAGTTCGGCCATCCGGAATGGATCGACTTTCCCCGGCCGGATAACGGCTTCTCGTACGAGCATGCCCGCCGCAAATGGTCGCTCTCTACGGATAGAGCGCTCCGCTACGAGGGACTGCTTCACTTTGACCGGGCGCTTCAGCAGCTCGACGAGCGATTCAACCTGCTTGGCGATCCCTTTATCGAGAGGCTGATGGTGCATGAGGATTACCGGATCCTCGCGTTCCGGCGGGGCCCGCTTGTCTTTGTAGTGAATCTCCACCCGACCGAGTCGCGGTCGGATCTTCGAATACCGGTGCCCGATGCCGCCGATTACCGGCTCGTGCTCGATAGCGATAACGGCGAGTACTGCGGCCACGGGCGAGTTGCCTCGGATATCGTATATCCGCGGCAGGATGTTCCAA
>JBBRJW010000037.1:0-10249 GCA_038218705.1 Chthonomonadales bacterium
CTGCTGCCGTGGGGGAACTGGCCCCGACTCGCGGTGCGAGCGCTCGCCAGCGGCGGCCAACGCCTCGCGGAGCTGATCGCACTCGTCACTGGTGGGCACCTTCGAAAGATTAGCACGGTTGGCCACCTGCACGAGGGTAAGCTCGGCACCGATACTTGCCTGACGCTGACTCGTTCCAGGGTTTCGGCGAGCACCGCAAACGTCCAGTTGCATCGACGTTTGCGGTGCTGCGACAGACATCAAGCCCCGCTCTCCACAATTCCATATGTGCTGGCAATGCGGTGGATCTCCTTGATCACATTCTCCGCTATCGTCACAATATCCCGGGCGGGGCTTGGATTCTTGCGGAACCCTGCGTGAAGGACGTCATTTCGGACGTTCGCTAGCTTCAAAGTGCCCCCCCAAAGACCTCTCAGCGCCTTACCCTCCCGCACATCCTTCCACTGAGGAAGGTACTTCGATTCCGTCGCGATTCCACTGGCATCTTTGGCCGTTCCGCCACAGAGCAGAAGCTCCATCTCGGCTCGCTCCTTCGCATCGAACATATCCGTTTGAAAGTGCCAGCAGAGCAGTGACGGTGGCCACTCGCGCGCGATCGAGAGCACATGAACGTATAAACCCTTGTTGAAGTACCAATTCATCATCTGCAGCAGCCCCAATAGGAACCCTTTGGGATCGCTTTCCGGGCTTTCGACCCCGAATGTGCCGTAGTCCCTGCCGATCCTCCGCAAGAGGTCCCTGATGGGAGGGGGTTCGGCTGCGATATCGGTTTGAGCCGCCTCAATCTGTTTCGGGAGATTGAGCGCCGCGCCTGCCACATCTCGCGGTCGAAGCAGGTCCAGTCCCTGGGAGATCTGCTGGATGCCATCTCTTACCGGCCCGCTCTTCAGCAGGTCTGCAAGCGACTGCGCGCTGCCGGTCTTGAGGAACTGGTCCGTGGCTGTGGTCAGCTCCATCAGACGGACAATCGGCATCAGGTCACATAGCGGCGTTTCGGGGTTACCTCGTGTGAAGTTCCCGTAGATCAAGCCCTCGACTGTTACACTCCGAATTACTCGCAGATAACTGATGGCAAGAAGCGCTACGATCGGGAACGAGCGGAATCCATTGGTAATATCGAAGAGTACGGAATCCCCGTCGTCGATGCACCCGGTGAACTGCTCGAAAAGCTTCCAAACGTCGTCCTCCGAATGGCCCGTTGGAACTCCCGTGATTGGCACAAGAGATGTCTTTGCGGTCAGTCGGGCCTCCAGCGTGCGCCACGCGGGCTCGAAGGCGATTTTCGGCTGGTAGCGCACGGCTTCATCTGTGAGAAGGACGCAGAGAGTCTCGGGCTTGTAAAGTTCTACAATTGCCTCCTGCACATAAGGAGTGGTGAACTTCCGATCTGCATCCGGGTGCACATACGTTGTCTCCACGTACTCGCTAATCCCAAAAAACGAAATAGCCTTCACACAGCACTCTCCTATTGGCAGGTAGCATGGATCGCAATCAGCGCAGCAGTGCGCTGCGATCTGATCGTTCCGCCTGCCTCACTCGTCGGGATCTGGCACAACATTCACACTGTGCTTCCGAGTTCGCTGTAGGTCAACCATTGTGGCGATTTTGGGGTAGTTTCGCCAGTAGGCACGGCGACTTCGCAGCGGGCTTCGGGCGTGCCCTGAGGCCGCTCCCTCACCAGAATACGGGGGTAGGCGCACCGCCGGCCCAGCACCGGCGGGCGTACCGCTTCTGCGCGAGAGTCGGGATCGGGTACAAGGCCGTCGATGGGCGAGCCAGTTGCTCTGGCGCCTCGATGGATCGCGCCGTGGATGCACGAAGACGGAGCACCCGGCTAGAACGGTGCAAAGCTCGAATAGCTCGCACGCATTGGCCGCTTGGCCAGGGCCGCGTCATATTTGGTGTGCTGTCCAAAGAAATCGCAGACCATCACCACGTCATCCTGGACGTAAAAGACGGCCCTCGCGGTCTGGTGGCCTGAGGGGAAGGCCAGTAGATCCAGCGGCGTAAGAGAGTGGAGTCGAGCGTCGCGCAATGTGCGGTTGCGGAGCCCACGAATGAGCCGGTCGAAGAGCGCCCGAACCGCCGGACTGGCAGCATCATATGTTCTTCGAGCAGTGCTTGAAAGCTGAATCGGCACTTGGATCGTTGCCGCGAGACTGGCGCGGTAGGCACCGTAGATCGCTTCCCCAACGGCGGAGAGGTACGTGCAGCCATCCGTCTCATCCGTGAGCATCATGTTCACGGCGCCCGGCAGATTTGCCTTACGGTCATTCACGTCCGTCGTTTGGCGAGGCTCCTCGTCCAGCCAGCCGAAGAACTCCTCATTATCGAAGATTACAGAGAGATCCCACCCTAGCGGAACAGCGGGTACTTCCATCAGCTCGTTCATCGTCTCGTGGATGTAGTACACAGGGACCTTGAGCAGCAGCCCGACCAGGGTAGCGTACGCGATCTGGACTTTATAGCCGCCCGTGGCATTGATGGCGACGCTTCTGCCGGCCTTCTCCGAGCGTGCGATTTGTTCTACCAGGACACGGACAAGCCCGCGAAGCCCACCGTCCCGAAACTTCTGCGCATTCGGGCCGACGTCTTTCAGTTCCTGAAGACCTGTCCCATGGCAGTGTGATTCCCAGTAGTCCGCGAGGGCCTCCGCACATAGGTGAGCATCATCGGTTGCGGAATGAATGAAAAGCAGGTCATCTCCGCCGTCGACGTTCATGCGATCGAGTGAATTCATCTCAGCGCTGGACGTCACCCGCTTTGTTATCTTGAGATAGGCTCGGAGTGCGTGGATGTCCATCGCTGCTGACCCCGCGGCAGCCCGCCTAGCATTTCCAAGCAGGGAAGTACCGACGGTAACGATTATCGTCCGTGGCATAAATCAATCTCCTTCAATTGCCGCAGTCGCGAATATACTCTCATGGAGTTTGCAGGCAGGGCTACAACCGTGCGTGGAAGCGCGAAGATTATGGCCGCCGTTGGCACCGGAATGACTGAGCGGATTCCGCGGAAAGAAGCCAGCACCTGGATTACGAGGGCGGGGCGAAGTACCCATAGCCGGCTGCGGTTTTTGCGCCCGCGCCGAGCTGCTCAAGCCCGCTTTGAAGCCAACACGCCGCGAGAGCGACATCGGCTTGCGGGGTTGCGGCGGAGCGAGCAGCCACAGCGAACTGGAAGGTAGTATTCGCTGGCACCGCGAGGAAGCAGACGGGTATTGGCGACTCCCAATCGCCCGGCGGCTTGTTTTTCCCCTCCTCACGATAGTATTCCGGGTGATGGTTGTTGACGATATCGAGCTCGAGTGTTACCCAATAAGTCGGCCACGACTCCATGAAGATGACGGATCCGGCATCCTCCGTGCCACCCGTAAGCGTTCCATCCGGGTCGGGCCCATCGTCAAGACCGCGAGGGCCACAGCCGAGCACCCTGGCGCGATCCGCATCCATAACTCCGCTCAATACGGCGAACGCGTGCGCCAACCCTTTCAGTCCCTGCCCCGGCAGGTAAGGGAACCCGTAAATCGGATGGAGGCAGACGGAGCCGTTCTCGACTACGGAGGAGCCAGAGAGGTGGCTAGCCAGCCGCCAGACCGTTTTCTGCGTCCACTCCAGTTTGTGATTGGGGAGGGCCTTTACGATCGATTTCCAGTCGGCGTCAACGTCGATTCGGCCTATGTCCTGGCTGCCGGATGCCTCGAGCACGCGGGCAAGATGCGGGCGCACGAACTTTTCCTGAGATCCATCGCCAAACTGTAGATCGGGATAGCCGGCGAGCCGATCCAACAGCAGCCCTGGATGCGTTACGCGCTGTTGCTCGGTCAGCGCCAGCGCATGGCTCACTTGATCCGGCAGGGGGTAGTTCATACATCACCTCCGGGCGTGACACCCGCGCCCTCGAGGTAGCGGCATAGCCATGCGACAACCTGTGCTGACTCCTCGGTATAGAGCGCCCACTCGCCGGTGGAAGCTGCCCGCAAGCACGCGAAGATGTCAGGGGGCGCGCCGGGCAGCCCAACGAGCGAGCGCGCCAGTTGGCCAATGTCTTCGACGGCTGCTTTGGCGGAATTGTCGTTCCGGCGGGATTTTAGAAAGGCGAGCGCCTGCCCAACACCGCAGGTGTGGATGCGGGCACGGGTGCTCTTGAGGTGGCGGAGGTAGCCCTTCGCGACGTCGTTATCTGACCAGGCGGACGGATCCTGGTCGAAGCGCCCGGTCAGGGTGCTCCAGGTTTGCGCCATGCGCTGCTGCTCACGATTCTCCACGGTTCACTCTCCCTTATCTGGCTACACCGGCGCGGCACCAGCCCTTGCCAATCGTCTCGTCTCCGCCAATCTGCAGGGCGTTCGCAGATCCGATGGCGGCACTTACCTCCGGCACGAGGCCCGCGCGCTTGAGCTGTGATTTGCCGCCGTCATGGGGCTCCTCGGCGAGGAGGACTGAGTATAACACGGTCTGCGGCGGAAGCAGCTCCTCGACAAAGAGGGCGCCGTTGGCCACAGTCTTTGTGTCGTAATTTAGTTTGACCCGGGTCTCCACGGTGGTCGCAAACTTGACCAGATACCCGAACGCATCGTCGGAGACGAGTACGAGGCGAGACGCAATGCCGACAAGCCCGTGTTTTTCGAGCCATGTCGCCAGATCCACGAGATCAGGAGCGCCCTCAGGCGTAAAGACGAGGTCCTCCAGGATAACCCGGGCGTTGGCTCCCTGGCCTATCGCAAGGGCCGGGCGGCTGGGGGAATCGCCTGGAGCGCGGCCAGCGCAATCTGGCGAAATCGACAATGGTTTGCAGGCAGGCTCCATCCCGGCCATCTCAAGGGCGCTGTTCAGGCGTTCCAGGGCGAGCGGGCAGGTAACGAGAGCAAATACTCCCGCCGCAGAGCGTGCCGGAAAGAGCAGGATTGCGGCGTCGGTCACGGCGAGCGCGCCGCCATGATCGCCGGCGCTGGCTGAGGGGGGCCCAAAGATGGCGCGCGTCGTCGCCTCACTGTCTGCAGCCTCGAGCGAGTAAGAATCACCGTTTGCCCGCTTCAGGTGGTCCCGGTAGGCGGCTCGCAAAACGCCCTTTATCCCCGAGCCCTGGACCATCGGCCAGCCGGTGTGGCGCTCACGCTGAACAGGCATGTCGATCGCACCGACCGATGTGCCCGCTCCCGGGTGAAGCGCAGTGAGCGCCTGCAGGAGCAGCATCGCATTGTCAGACATAGTTCCACTCTCCTCGTAGGCAGTAGCCCCAGCCGGCCTGCCGCTCTTCCAGTTGATCGCAAAGGGAGGTCCCATGAGGGTCCGCGATGTCCGGCGCATCCGGGATCCTCTCCCAGAAGTAGACAGCGCCTGCCATCACGGCATAGCGTGTCTCCGTTGGCCGCCCCTCCACGCTGTTCCACCCGCTGCAGCTTACCGGCGCAACGCCGGCGGCGGCCACCAACCGGCACCCCGGGAGTCGGGGCAGCCAGCCGCCGTCCGCGAAACGGCCCGGCGTGATAAGACAGGTAGTGAAGCGCTCGGCAGGCCAATCAGTAATGGCGCACGGCAGAGCCACCGCATCTAGAATCTCGATGCCTGCCACGCGTCCCTCGCCGCCAAGCCGAAGCCACGGCGCTTTCTGATGCGCCGCGCCCAGTTTTTGCCGCAGCGCGGCGTCGGTGGAGGTGATATCGACGCGGAGCGAGACACCATGATCGGGGCGGAGAAAACGGCCGGAGTAGATCATCCCCTTCTCGGCCGTGTGGGCTCCCGCGTTAACGCCGATACCGAGTCGGTGCTCATCGAGCATGTATTCGGCCAGCCCATCCACGTCCGAGGCTGCAATGGTTCCGTCGGCCTGCAGTGCCGCCGACATCTGGGCCTGGCCAATGAGCCCGCCAGACGCGAGATCAAAATCCTCTGAGCCGCGCGGGCGAACGGGCAGCAGATCGCTTGCGCCCGCCAGCCTGGGGAAATACGACCGCCCGGGCAGCTTTGCCTGCAGCGGTGACGCCACGCGATAGGAGCTCGTGCTGCTTCGGCAAATCGCGAGATGGCGAGGGAGTGGGTAGCGCGGCCCGCCCTCGACCATGAGCAGCGGGCCCATGAGGCTCGCTTCCACCACCCACAGTGCCTCGGGGATATACCTGGCTGCCCAGCTTTGCATTGCGGCAGCGCTCGGAGCAACTCCCTTCAGCGTCTTCAGGTCCGCGCTGGCGCTCCTCAGCAGCCAGGTGCGCACCGCGCCTGCCACTGTCTGCGGCGTCGGGAAGATGCTCTGCGCGCCAGAATCGCCGGCATCGAAAGGCCTGCTGTCCCGGAACATGAGTACGTCGGCGGCTTTCAGGAGGAGAGAGACGGTAGGCATGACTATTCGCCCTCCCGAGCCAGAAACGATGCCGATCCGATCGCTTCAAGGAACGCCCCGAGTGCCATTGACCAGAATCCTCTCTCCCAGGATTGTGCGCCATCGTCGTAGCATGGATAGCACGAACCGGGATCATTCGTTCGAAGCTCTCTGTTCTGGTCTGCGGTCGCCCGGTGAACAACATCCCAGAGCTCCATCGCGGCGTCTTCCACACCACTGCCTGAAGCGGTCCTCTGCAGAAATGCCTTGATGAGGAGGCCGATCTGCGTTCCGCTCGCATCGTCTGCGATGGAGCCCTCAAGCTCGGCGACTCGCCCGGCCCAGCGGGCGCTGCCGCCCCGAATGAACGCCTCTGTTAGCTTCTGCAGCGCCTGCAATTCGCCCCAGGGCAGGCATACCCCGATATCGCCGCCGGAGCGCTTCAGGATCCGAATGGCCAGGGAGTCGCGCCCGCGTCTCTTGGCGCTTTCGATGGAGAGACGGGCCTCGCGCAGCGCATCGCGCAGGTTATGGCTTACGTGGCAGACCACGATTCCCGCTGACGCGGTGGATGATTCTACGCCGGGGGCAAACTGCGGGAAGTTCTTGCGCAGCTCTTGTGCGCATGCCAACGCAGAGTCGCGAGGTAGAACGGCGAGGCAGTCGTCGCCGCCAGCATAGATCAGCTGGCCGTGGGCATTCTCGACGGTCTGCTTGATGGATTGCGCATAGTTCCTCAGCAGGCCGCTCATGTTCTGAAAATGGGCAGTTGTGATTGCGGTTCCGGCAGGCATCTCACCCGAGAGCCATTTGCCCATGTGGTCCCCATCCAGCTCCAGGATAGCATAGTAGCGCGGCGCGGGTGGTACTGCCGCATCCCGCCGTGCCCTGTCGAGCTTCTTGCGCGCCGCGATGAGCGTGTCCAGCGCAGGACCGGCGGCGGCCGAAATCTTGACACGATTCGCCGCGGGGACTTCTCCCAGGAGGCTCTCCCACGCCTCCGCCGAGTTTCGCAATTGGTCTGAAAGCAGATACCAGTCCCTCGTTTCGGAGATCCACGAGGCATCAGTGCCGAGGGCCTGGTGGAATGCGGTGATCGCCGCATCCAGGCTGGCCAGCTCTGATTGGAGTACTCCGCTGTACTGAGCCCGCCATCCAGCCGCCGCGATCTCCTGCGTATCGGGCATGGATGCGGCGCATGCGTGGAGTGGCCCGACAAGCTCCCTCGCGGCCGGGACGCAGGACGCAAACCGTTTCACCAGCGAGACCGCGCAGAGGCGCTCGTTCGCACCTATCCGCGCCGCACCGATACGAGTGCCTGCGGCGCAGTTGCGCCACCAGCTTCTCGTATCCGCCACTCCCCCGGCTGGCCCCATCTGCTCAAGCTCCCCGAAGAGAGTGCACTTTTGCCGCGCCTGGCCATGGTCCCCGCGGAACCAGCGCACCTGCTTGCCAGCCGAGGTGCGCGCGGTTAGCAGCGACCAGTGATGGCGGGTGGGATCCGCGCCCTGGCCGGTGAGGGTATCGGAGGTGCCTTCCATGGTCTCCGCCCGGTCGACTGCGGCCACTCGGATGTCCCAGAAGCGGTCGATCTGCTCCTGCCAGCCTGCATCCCACCCGGGTTTCCAGAGGCGATCAAGCTCGGCTTTGACTTCTACGGCGAGCTTCGTCCAGGCAGAGCAAGCCGCGTCGAGCATGGCTTTCGCAATCTCGGCCTCCTGGTCCGGCAAGCAGGTGATGACGAACTGGTTCGGAATGCCGTGCCAGGTCTCTCTGCCATCCCGTGCCGCCTGCAGAACGGGGTAGAGGAGCTTGCCACCTGCCTGCTGGCCGGCGCGAATAGCTTCGGCCGTGAGGGTTACGAGAAGGGCAGAGCCGACGGAGAGATCACGCAGGGTGCGAGCGGCCTCGATGAAGCTCTGGACAGGAGTTATAGAAAAGGAGAGCCAGCATGTATACGGATCCGAGCCCTCAATTGAATTCGCTGGCTCAGTTATGGAAGCAGTCACGGTACTCATCTCCTTCAACCTCGCTCCGGATGGCACGACAGGTCCGCGCTCATCCGATTCCAGTGAGCGTGCCGAGAACCAACTGGTTCGCCCGGGCAGCCTACCAACTCACCTCTGTGAACCCCGAGCCGGGTTCTGCGAGATAGGGCCACTCTATTCCCGGCGGCAAGGGCACAGCGGTCGTACCGAAAAAGAACGCGTTCACTGCATCGTCGGTTACTGTTACCATGGTTGCATTGGCTCCGCCCACTTTTGCGAATGCATGTTGGGTCGGCGGAAGAAATTCCGAGCGCAGCCACAAAAACACCGGACAGAATCCGCGGCGGCACGGAACCACCGACATGAGAAGAGGTGAGGCCCGACGGCCCTTCATGTCAGGCCCAACCCCAATATCGACAGATGGCCCATCGGTAAAGTGTGCATTTAATGGGAGCCCGAAAGCGGAGCCGAGCGGCGCAGCGTCGCCTGGAGAGGGAGGATTGCGCAGCCACCCGGCTCGGAGGTCGTGGTCTGGCCCAACGTCACCTGGATCGTGCGGGCGATAAGCGCCCAGCAGGCGCCGGAATCTATTGTAAACTTTGAAGAGCTCATCGACCGCTCTTTTAATCGTAGGCATTGCGTCGCCAACAGCAATCACTGAGTCCTGCGAGAACGCGGTGAAGCCGGGGAGGGTGCCGCCATATGGTGTGATCGCCGTCCGCGGCCCCATGATGATCTCGAGGCCTGCTGCCATGTTGGCGGCAACGGTACGGGCATCCGCAGCACTCTTGAGCCCCGGTAGGTCGGGCTCGAATCCCCCATCGGGACGTACATCCAGGCTCCCCCAACCACGCCTTGAACGGCTGCCAAAGCCACCGAACGCCGAAAGCAGCCAGAGCGCCTGCAGGATCTCGGTCTTTGCGTTGGGGTATGCGTTTCGCGGCAACCAGAGACTGAACTTAACAATCTGCGCCGGATATACTCGAGGAGTTTTGAGCACGTTTACGCGCTTCTGCGTGTCCCGGACAACAGGACCATATGCGAGATAGCCGTGGGCGGGGGATCTCTCGGGCGTATCTTTCGGGTCGGTCGTTAGAGTGCGCCATGGGGCGGTAGGCACGACTCGAAGGCCCTGCCCGCCCGAGGTCGAGCCAAATAGCAGTGACTCGCGTTTGAAAAGCTGGTCCGGTGCCAGTTCAGGGTGCATAGTGCGCCACCAGAAGCGCAGAAGCGCCTTCAGTACCGGTGGACGCAGGCCATCGGACGTGGCGGTGTCTGCGCCGCCCGCGTAGGCTGGCGTAACTATCTCGATTGTGATCTGGATATCTGGTGACACGGGAACCTCCGCTCCGCAATCGCCCGGGGATGGCGTCATTGCCCGAGCGTAAGGATCTTGCGCCCAGAGTCTGGTATGAGCCACTCGAAGTGAGATTTCAGCAACCGATGCCCGTCCTCCTGCAGGCAAGCAAACATATCAACAACTTTTCGTCCGGTTGCCCCTGCGTGCGGAGATATTGTACACAGGTCTGTGCGCATTTGACCTACGCGATGATGATCGGCCAAGAGTCGAACCGCGCACAGAACCTGCCGTAATTGCGAGCCCCCATCTGATAACCAGGCTGGCTGCGCCATCCGGGGCGGTTTCAATTCCACGATGGTCCGATAAGAGGGGCGCCCAGGCCGCGCAGCCGAAGCAAGCCGAAATCGTTTCAATTCCACGATGGTCCGATAAGAGGACCTTAGCGCCGGAATTGCTGCGAGTTGCAGCACGTGTGTTTCAATTCCACGATGGTCCGATAAGAGGGCCGCACTCGTGGCGGCCCTCTGCCAGAGGGCAAAACGTTTCAATTCCACGATGGTCCGATAAGAGGACTTCGATGCCTACTCTGTCATTTTTCGGATCATACTGGTCCAAGCTTTTCGGCCAAGCTAGTCCAACCGTTTTC